>DASYVG010000410.1:0-6381 GCA_035937255.1 Chthoniobacterales bacterium
GAGCAGGACAAAGGTAGACCCGGACTCCGGGACATGCTGTGCCCGTTTAACGAGAAGGCAGCGTTGAAAGTCGGCGCCGGCGCGCCTCCCACAATATCGCTTCCAACGCGCGACCAGTCCGGGTCGAGGTTGGCGTTGCGAATCCATTCCTGCAGGTCGCCCACGAAGAGCGGGACCGACCGGTCGGTGGAGAGCCAAAGGAATTCACCACCCGTGACCGCCACTTGCGGAATGAAAAAATATTGACCAGCCGGCAGGTTGAGAGCGGTGGTGAAATTGACATCGAACTGGACTTCTGTGCCGCTAACGGCCCCTTCCCCTCCTGTGGTCTGGTTGGGGAACTTGTTGATCCCGTTTAAGACGCTATTGGCGGCGCTGAAAGTGGGATTCAGCGTAGTCGTCGTGAAACTTAAAGTGCCGGCAAGGACACTTCGGATACCAAAAGCGACGTCCGACGGCGAGTTGACGCGCGTGAGCACGTTGCCGGAGGGCGGATTGGTCGAGTCGAGCGGGAATACCCGGTAGATTTCGACGTCAACCGTACCCACCGTGGGCGCGGCCCCGGTGAGCAAGCCGGTGAAAGTCGCCGAGGTGATGGCTGTTTTCGAGGAGAGGATAAAATCGTCCGCGGCCTCGATCTCGATTTTTCCGCCGTCAGAAGGTCGCGAAGCCGTCGCCATCCGTCCGTCCGGCGCGCCGGTGGTAAAGGAAAATGACGAGGCATAAGCACTATTGAGCGCGAGCGCGCCGCTGACGGCAGTGGCGGCGATGGCCGAACGGAGGGTGTGGCTGATCATGGCGATTTGACTCCTAAGTTGGGAAGACTGCGGGGGGTTCCTTCGCTACGTCTGGATCGTAGGTCGGTGGGGTTTTTACAGCATCACAGATGCCGCTGAGATGACTTCTCGGGGCCCGCTGCACAAACCGCTGTTAGTCAGAACAATAAAAATTCAAATAATTGAATCGCTGCGCCGCGCGAATTTACGGGACGAACGGGAATCGTAAAAGAAGCCGACGCGCGACTCCTCCCCGATGGTGAAACACAAGCAGTTCGCCGTCTCCTAACGCCATTCGGGAATCGGCGCAGCCGCACGATCTTCGTTCTGCTCGGAAAAATCCGCTTACGCCGCTTGCTCGAGCTCTTCGCGCGTGATGCCGCGCAGCTGAAACAAGCGGAGGAGTGTCTCTTCGATAAGGTTGTTCGGACACGACGCGCCGGCCGTAATGCCGACAACGATCGGCCCTTCCGAGAGCCAATTCGTGGCGACCACTTCTTTGCGTTGGTGCAGATTGTAATGAAGGATCTCGTGCTCCGAGAGTAAACGCGACGCGTTAAGGACGAAGTAAGTGGGCAGTTTCTCTTCGCCCATTTCAGCGAGGTGCGAGGTGTTCGAGCTATTGTAGCCACCCACGACGAGCAAAAGATTCAACGGGACGTTCAGCAACTCGCGCAAGGCGTCCTGCCGCTCCTGGGTAGCGCCACAGATCGTGTCGAAGAAGCGGAAGTTCTGCGCTGCGCCGTCCGGACCGTCGCGGTCGATGATGGCCTGCCGAATGCGGCGCTGCACTTCCTCTGTCTCGCCGCGCAGCATCGTAGTTTGATTGGCAACGCCGACCGTTTTCAGATGAATATCCGGATCAAAGCCCGGTGAGTGCGCATTGCGGAATTTCTGCAGGAAAGCCTGTTTGTCGCCGCCGTGCCGGATGTAATCGCAAACGTAATCCGTCTCCGCCAGCGTGAGGACGACGAGATAATGTCCCTTGCCATCGCCTAAGGCGCGCGAGCTGGTGGCCTTTGTTTCCTCGTGTTCGGCCTTGCCGTGAATGATCGAGGTCGCGGATTCGCTCGCGTACTTGCGCACGCGTTTCCAGACGCTCATGACGTCCCCGCAAGTCGTATCCACAATCTGGCAGCCGCGCTCCTTGATTTGCTGGAGGATGGAGAGCTCGGTGCCGAAGGCAGGGACGATCACGACATCTTCCGGTTGCAGGTCGACGATCTCCGCCTGCTTGTTTTTCCCCATCAGATTCTTGATGCCTAACGAGGAAATCTGCTCGTTGACCTCGGGGTTGTGAATGATTTCACCGACGATGAAAAGCCGCCGGTCCTTGAAAACCTTGCGCGCGGCGTAGGCCAGATCGATGGCACGCTCCACGCCGTAGCAGAAACCGAACTGCTTCGCCAGGCGCACCGTCATTCCGCGGACGGAGATAATTCCGCCGGCCCGCCGCACCTTATCGACGATATCGCTGCGGTAGTGTGATTCGACCTGCTGCTGCACCGCGGTCATCACCTCCGGTGTACGCAAGTTCACTTTCTCGCGCGCGGTGGTGCCGCTGGATATCAGATTCGTGCTCACGATGTCCAGGAACTTGCCTGCGTACGGGCTATTCCTCAAGCAGCGGACCGGACGGCGCCTGGAAAGCGGCGTCGGAGACGCTGATGCGCGGGTCCGGATCGGGCGTGCGCGAATCATCGATGCGTTGCACCGTTTTACCGAGGGTCGCGTCCTCCGGCTGCGTTTCGGCGATATTCACCGGTGTGCCGCTGTGCACAAGGGCGAAGAACTTGGCCGCCGCTTCCCCTTTCAGCCGCAGGCAACCGTGGCTGCGGGGATGTGGATGGACATAACCTTGATGGAAGCCGTAGGCCGGCGAGAACTCGCACCAATACCCCATCGGATAACCGACGTAGCGGCCGGAGATATTCGAACCCGCCTCTGCCGGGATGACTCGATTGCCCTGAACGCGGAAGCCGTAGGAGCCGGAACGCTTATGCTCCTGCTTGGAATAAATCGTGAAGTTGCCTTTCGGTGTCGGTTTCGCGGGAATTCCAACCGTGGTCGCCGCCGCCATGAGACAGCGGTCACCTTCCATGACATAGACGTTTTCCTGCGCCAGCGAAACCTTGACGCGCACTTTCGAAGCGTCATGCGGGCGATGCGCGACAACATGGTAGTTGCCGCCCGCCGTCATCGGGGCCGTGCCGCAACTCGTGAGAAAGCCCGCCACGGCGAGCGCGCAACCCGAAAGGAGCAAACGAGAGAGAAGTCGCATAAGTAATGATTGGAAAAGCGCACTCGCGGGGCTTTGTCAATAAAACGCCAGCGTGGAGATGGATCGGCCAGCTACTTTTTTGCAGCGGACGCGGGAATTCTGCCGGCGCGAACGAGGCGCGTTTCAAGATTCGGTCCGGCGTTTGCGTAATAAGGATATTCGACCGGATCACTAGCGAACCGATACCGCCAATGCTTATACATCCAGAGCCAGGGCGCGGGATTCGCCCGCACGACCGATTCGAATCTATCCCAGGTCGCCTGAACGATCTCCTTTTCGGTCGCCTCGGCCGAAAACTCGATGGGGGGCTCGATGACGACGCGGCAGCGTCCGGCCGGCAACGGTTCGGCGATGACTGGAATGATGGGAGCGCCCGTCCGCGTATGCAGCCAGGCGTGCGCGTATGTCACCGACGTTTTGAGGCCGAAGCACTCGATGAAAACGCTCGGTTGCCGTGTGGAGAGCGTGAGATCACTGAGGATGGCGACGTGCTGCCGGCGTTTCAACGCTTTGAACAAACGAATGATCGCGCCTTCGCGCGACGCGACCGCATGGCCGGAGTGCTGTCGCAAATTGGCGAAGATCGGATCGAGCAGTGGGTTTTTAAATTCTTGCGCGAGGATCAGGAGTGGCACGCCACAAAAGCCCATCGCCTTCGCCGCCCACTCGAAGTTGCTGTAGTGAAAGGTGACGAAAATGCAGCCGCGCTCACGCGCGAGCGCAGCGGATGTCGGATCGAAATCGACGTCGATCCAGCGGCGGAAGTTTTCCTGATTGAGTCGTGGCGACCAGAGCAGATCAATCATGGTGCGAGCGAAGCTCTGGTAGGACTGGCGAATCACCCTGGAGCGCTGCGCAGCTGTCATTTCAAGGCGGAAGGCCGCGAGCAGATTCGCGCGCGCAACTCTGCGCCCGTAGAGATCGAGTCCCGCGGCGATGGCTCCGATGGACTGCGCAATCCAATAGCAAACGCGACGCGGCAGAGCCGGAACGGTGACGGCTGCGAGCACCGCCAAGAGACATTCAAGGCGGTAACGGAAGCGTTTCAAGAGGGCGCGCATCGGCGCAACTTTAGACGTTCCTGTTCCTGCCGCGAGCCGACAAACACAGCAATGCCCTCACTTCGCCAACGATGCGAGCATCGCGTACCCTTCGGAGAGCGCCTCGATTGACTTGGACCTGTTCGATTTTACGTTGCCCAGTCGGGCGCGCCGCCGCGCAAATTTTACTGTGAAGAGCGTTCTCTTTGTCTGTACTGGAAACATCTGCCGAAGTCCGATGGCGGAGGGGCTCTTCCGTCGGCTGGTGGGCAATCGCAAGGATATCGAAGTGACTTCCGCCGGGGTGCACGCGGTGCAAGGCCAGCCGCCAAGCCTCCATGCCGTGCACGTGCTGCACTGGAACGGAATCGACATCAGCCGACTGCGCAGCCAACCGCTCACGGCGGCGCTCGTGGAACGCGCCACTCATATTTTCGTCATGACCGGCGCGCACCTCGATACCATTCAGATGCTGTTTCCCCATGGAGCCGAGAAGTCATTTTTGCTGCGTGAATTTGAGGAAGCCGGCACGACGGTGTGGCGCGATGTGCCCGATCCCATCGGCTGCGGGCGCGAAGTTTATGAGCTCTGCGCGGAAACCATTAAAAACGCTTTACCGAGCGTGCTCGCATTCGTAGAACAAACCGAAATGGCTGTGCCCGCCAGCTCCCGCGGCGGCGGAGCTTCTTATTCCATGGGCGATCTGCCACGTCATATTGAATCCGCGACTTACGTTCCCAATCCGGCCAACAGGGGCGGCGGACTGCGCAACACCGACCCGGAAATCTTCGATGCGATCGCGGCGGAGGAGAAACGCCAGCGTGAGAACATCGAACTGATCGCCTCTGAGAATTTCACGAGCCGTGCGGTGATGGAGGCGCAGGGTTCCTGCCTCACAAATAAATACGCCGAAGGTTATCCCGGAAAGCGCTGGTACGGCGGCTGCGAGAATGTGGATAAAGTAGAGCAGCTCGCCATCGATAGGGCCAAACAGCTTTTCGCCGCCGAGCATGTGAACGTGCAGCCGCACAGCGGCGCGCAGGCAAACATGGCGGTCTACTTCGCGGCCATCAAACCGGGCGACCGGATCCTGACGATGGATCTCGCGCACGGCGGACATCTGACGCACGGACATCCGGCTAATTTTTCCGGCAAGTTCTACCAGGTGACGCATTACGGCGTCGACGCGAAGACCGAGCAAATTGATTACGACGCGATGCAAAAACAGGCGGAGCAAGTGCGTCCCGTCATGATCACGGCCGGCGCTTCGGCTTACCCGCGGCTGCTCGATTTTCCGCGACTGCGGAAGATTGCGGATTCAGTCGGCGCGCTCCTTTTCATCGACATGGCGCACATCGCGGGGCTGGTCGCCGGAGACCAGCACCCGAGCCCGGTTCCACATGCGCAATTCGTTACCACAACGACGCACAAAAGTTTGCGCGGACCGCGCGGCGGCATCGTGTTGTGCGAGCAGCGTTTCGCGAAAGAGATCGACTCGATGCTTTTCCCGGGCATTCAGGGCGGACCGCTCATGCACGTGATCGCCGCGAAAGCGGTCTGCTTTCACGAAGCGTTGCAATCTTCATTTCGGGATTACCAGCGCCAGGTCGTGCTGAACGCAAAAGCGCTCGCGGCCGGCCTGATGAAACATGGTTACCGCATCGTCTCCGGAGGGACCGATAATCACCTCATGCTGGTTGATATTCGTCCGAAAGATCTGAATGGGCGCCAGGCGCAGGAAGTTCTCGATCGCGCAGGCATCACCGTAAATAAAAACGCGATCCCATTCGATACGTTCCCCATCTTTAAACCCGGTGGCATTCGGGTCGGCACGCCGGCCGTCACGACGCGCGGGATGCGCGAAGAGGATATGCTAGAGATTGCTGACCTCATGAACGAAGCGCTCAACGGCCGAAATGATGAGGCGATTCTCGAACGGGTCCGCGGAAAAGTGCGTGAGCTGACGCGGCGTTTTCCGCTGCCGGGGTAGCGCGCAGCGCGCAATGGATCACACCACCACGCAGCCGCAGCCCAACCCGCTGCGTGAAGGGCTCACGAATCGGCCAGTCCCGCAGCCGTGCACGGTCGTCATCTTCGGAGCGACGGGCGATCTCACGCACCGGAAGCTGATTCCGGCGTTATACAACATTGCGGCGGACGGCGAATTGCCTCCCGCTTTGACCGTTGTGGCTGTCGCGCGCAGGGAGAAAACCGATGACGGTTTCCGTCAGGAATTGGAAGAAGCGGCGCGCAAATATTCGCGCCAGAACGTGCGCGACGAACT
>DASYVG010000411.1:0-1683 GCA_035937255.1 Chthoniobacterales bacterium
CCACGCAGTCGATGTGCGTTTTCGAAATCCAGTTCTGGCCCGTGTGCTCGGCATAGGGATGGCCAAACGCGATGTGGACGCCGGGGATTTTTTCGTCCTGCAAAATGTGACCGATGACATGCGTGCACGCGATATTAGTGCCGATGGCGAACTCGCCGACGCGGTTGCTGTTTTCGTCGGTGCTGGTGTAAAGGCGAAAGTCGTCGCGCAAATCTTTGTTCTCGGATTTGAGCGAGCGGACGCGATTGTTCTCAACCTCGATCGTCAGCGGGTTGTCCTGCAAGTCTCCGTAACGTTCACAGAGATAATCGCCGATGACGCCATCCACGACGAAAACGCCGTTGGTGTTAAAGGGTGAGGTGAAAATTTCGCCGCCCGGCAGATTGCCCCACTTGTCGCGCGTGATAATGCCGCTGGTCTTCAGCCATTTTAGCGTCGGCGAAAGTTCCGCTTCAAAGTCGGTGCCGGCCGGAGTGCGGCATTTGATGCGTTCGGTCATGCGCGCGCGTTCCACCAGTCGCTGGCTAAGCGCATCGATCGCGAGAAAATCAGCGCGCATTCCTTCGAGCATGATTTGCCGATTAATGTTCACCATGTGTCCATGGCGAATGCCATGCTTATTCACGACCGTGGTCATCTGAATGCGCGACCCGAGCTCGCCTGTTTGGGTTTGCGCGGCGAAAATGGAAACCTGCGAGCGCGCCAGGTCGTCCAAAATGATTTCGGGCATCCCGGTGAGCGGCCGTCGCGCGTGATGTTCGAGCACGAACACGCTAAAATCGGAGCCTACCTCCGTGATCTCAGCTTCTAAAGCGGCGGCAATGTCCGCGGTGGCCTCGTCGGTGATAATCGTGATGCGCTCTTCGGGTTTCAGCCGAAGGCAGGTCCTGATCGCGTTGCGCGCACCGGGCAGAAGTTCCGGGTCAACGGCAACGGCATCGATGATGGGACGGTCAGGCATTTCGCAATGGGAAAGGTCGGTAAGAGTTGCGCGGGAAAGGAGGTTCGGCAACTCGCGCGCGTCTCATCGCCGCGGCCGATTCCTGCTCAGTTTCGCGATGGGGCAAGAGGGAATCGCATCTGCTCCACATCGAGGCCCTCATATGTTTCGGCCACAATTTGGTCGACCACGGCTTTCGTGTTCTGGGTGCGTTCCCACACCATCAGTTGGCGATCGGCGCCTGTGCCTTCGCGCAAAATTCGTTCGACCTGCGCCAGCTCACGCCGGCTGCCAAGCTCGTCCGCTTCCGGCGCGACGAATTCGAGGATCTCGTGAATCAAACTGCGCGTCTCCAGTTCGCAGCCGCGGCCGAAATCGATCAGCTTCCCGCCAAGTCCGTAGCGCGCCGCGCGCCAGCGATTTTCTTCCAGCAGACGGCGGGGATAAATCCGGAATGTGATGTTTTGCCGCAGCAGTTTGTGTAACTTGACGACGACAGCTTGCATCAGCGCCGCGAGCGCGATGGTGTCGTCCACCCGCGATTGCGCATCACAAATCCGGAATTCCAGAGTATCAAAAAACGGATGGAGCCGAATGTCCCACCAGATCTTTTTGGCGTTGTCGATGCAACCCGTCGCGACGAGCAGTTTCAAGTAATCTTCATACTCGGATAAACTCTCGAACACGTCGGGAATGCCAGTGCGTGGGAAGCGCTGGAAGATTTGCAATCGATACGAGTTAAA
>DASYVG010000412.1:0-3530 GCA_035937255.1 Chthoniobacterales bacterium
AAAGCCGAGTTCCAGGGAAGTAATCGCGATATCTACCGGCCGGAAGCGATCGTCGCGACGAGCGCGAAGTAAGATAGCCGTTTGCCGAAGGGCAGCGCGAACAGCATGGTATCGGCAATGATGGTGGATGCCCCGGAGGCCTTGCAGTTCGACGCGATCGACGATGTGGTGCGCGAAATTGCGGAAGGACGCATCGTGATCGTGACAGACGACGCAGATCGCGAGAACGAAGGCGACCTTGTCATGGCAGCGGAAAAAGCAACGGCGGCGGCGATCAACTTCATGGCGAAGCATGGCCGGGGATTGATCTGCGTGCCGGTTTGCAACGATCGGGCCGCCCAACTCGGCTTGCAGCGGATGGTCGCGCAAAACCGCGAGATGTATCGGACTGACTTTACAGTTTCAGTCGATGCCGCCCGCGGCGTGACGACGGGTATCAGTGCGCACGATCGCGCAGCGACCATCCAGACAATCGCGAATCCGAAATCGACGCCGGAGGATTTGATTCAGCCAGGGCATGTCTTTCCCCTGCGCGCGAAAGAAGGTGGTGTGCTCCGCCGGGCGGGTCATACGGAAGCAGCCGTCGATCTCGCACGGATGGCCGGTCTCCAACCGGCGGGGGTTTTGTGCGAAATTCTGCACGACGACGGCACGATGGCGCGGCTGCCCGAACTGATGGAGTTCAGGAAAAAGCACGGACTTCGGATTTGCACGATCCAGAGTTTGATCGCGCATCGCCGCGTGAGCGAGAAGCTCGTGGAGCTCGAACAGATCGTGCAACTGCCGACCGATTACGGTGACTTCAACCTGCACCTCTACCGCTCCCGCCTGGACGGCTTCCATCATCTGGCGCTGGTCAAAGGAACGATTTCCGAGACTGAACCGACGCTGGTCCGCGTGCATAGCGAATGCCTCACCGGCGATGTCTTCGGGTCGCGCCGCTGTGATTGTGGAAATCAATTACACGCCGCATTGAAACAGATCCAAGACGCGGGAAACGGCGTGTTGGTTTATATGCGACAGGAAGGCCGCGGCATTGGTCTGGCGGCCAAAATTCACGCCTACAAATTACAGGAAGGGGGGCTCGATACCGTAGAGGCGAATGCGAAGCTGGGATTCGCCACCGATCTGCGCGACTACGGTCTGGGCGCGCAAATTTTGTTTGATCTGGGCGTGCGGCAATTCCGATTCCTGACCAACAATCCGAAAAAGGTGGTCGGCCTGGAAGGTTACGGCATTCAGATGGTGGAGCAGGTGCCGATCCGGAGTGAGGCAAATCCGCACAACGCCCGCTACCTGCAGACGAAGAAGGTAAAGATGGGTCACACGCTGTGAAAATGATGGTAGGGCGAGACTCCGTCGAGCCGCTGGGTTGAGAGCACTCGGCTCGACAGAGTCTCGCCCTACCGGCAGATTGCGAAATGTCTACGCTCGCGCCTTCAGGTCCCTCGCTCGCTCAAGGCCAGCGCACGTTTGCGATCGTGGCCAGTCGTTTCAACGAAAGTTACGTGCAGGGAATGATCGAACACGCAACGGATGAATTTCGCGCGCTGGCGCCGGAAGCCATCATCACGTTGCACCGCGTTCCGGGAGCCTTCGAGATCCCGATCGTCGTGCGCGAGCTCGCCTTGCAAAAAAAGGCTGACGCGATTCTCGCCCTCGGTGTGATTCTGAAGGGCCAGACTGATCACGCGGAGCATCTCGCGCGCGCCGTCACGGACGCGTTACAGAGGATCGCACTCGAGCATGGCGTGCCCGTCACGAACGCCGTGCTCAGCCTGGAGAACGAAGAGCAGGCGCGCGAGCGATGTCTCGGTGCGGAAATCAATCGCGGGACCGAGGCGGCGCGCGCCGCCCACGGAATCGTAAGCACCTTGGCCGAGCTGCGGGCCCGATAGCTTATGGGAAAGCGTCGCGTTGGCCGGCAAGCGGCAGTGCAATATCATTTCTGGCGCGATCTGCAAGGCGGCGCTGCCCCGGAGCGGATGGAGGAATTCTGGGAATTTTGTCCCGCCACTCCGCGCGTGCGCGAGTTCGCGCAGCCGCTCATCGATGGCATGATCGCGCATCTCGACGACGTCGACGAACGCATCCGCCGTTATTGCGCGAACTACGAATTCAAACGGATCTCGCCCGTCGATCGCAATGTGCTGCGACTCGCCATCTACGAGATGCTATTCCGTAACGACATCCCACCGGTGGTCTCGATTAACGAGGCGATCGAGCTCGCCAAGATGTATGGCGGGTCAGATTCGGGCCGTTTCGTGAACGGGATTCTGGATCGCGTGAAGGGCGATCTTTCACGGCCGCTTCGCCAGGCCGCCGACGCCCGGGAATCTACGCAATAGAAGTCCGGCTCCGCGCCGTCGCTCGATGAGATTCTTCCAATCCCTCGTCCAGAAATTTTCGGGCAAACCGGTCGACTGGGATGAACTCGAGGAGACGCTCATCCGGGCCGATCTGGGAGTGCCGATGGCGATGCGCATTTTGGGCGCACTCCGCGTGCGTTCGCAGCACGCCACGATCATGGCCAATGATATCGCAGAGGTCGCCCGGGAGGAGATCGTGCGGATTCTACCGCTCGCTCCGAACCCGATCACTCCTCTGCCCGCGAAACCGAAAGTGTTGCTGATCGTGGGAGTCAACGGCACCGGAAAAACCACTTCCACGGCGAAGCTGGCGTATTACTTCAAACACAATCGACACTCCGTTCTGCTCGCGGCGGCCGATACGTTCCGCGCGGCGGCCATCGAGCAACTCGCCGTCTGGGCGGATCGAATCGGCGTGGAAATGATTCGCTCGCATTACAACGCCGATCCGGCCGCACTCTGTTACGAGGCTTATGAGGCGGCCGATAAACGCGACATCGAGTTCCTGCTCTGCGATACCGCCGGCCGCCTGCACACGAAAAGCAATCTGATGGCCGAGTTGAACAAAGTGAAACGCAGCATCGCGAAGCACGATGCGCAAGCTCCCCACGAAACGCTGCTCGTGGTGGACGCGACTACCGGCAGCAATGCACTTTCGCAAGCCCGCGAATTCCATCAGGCGGTCGGATTAACTGGATTGATCGTGACCAAGCTGGACGGGAGCGGCAAGGGCGGGATCGTGATTTCCATTCAGGACGAACTCGGGTTGCCGACGCGGTTCATCGGTACAGGCGAACGACTCGAAGATCTCTCGCCGTTCGATGGCCGCACGTTCGTCGAGCAACTGCTTTAGGTGGCGCAACTTTCCAAGTTGCAGTCTCCCAGAGGCAAGTTGGAAACTTGCCCCACCTTGCGGCAAAGTGACGGCTAATGTTGCGCTTTATCGCCGGTAGGCTGCTGCAAATGATACCGGTGCTGCTGGTGATCGCGACACTTACGTTTTTCATGATCCGGCTCGCGCCCGGCGGACCGTTCGACACCGAACGGACCGCCAGTCCGGAAATTCGCAAAAGCGCCGAAGCCTACTACGGGCTGAACAAACCTCTGGGCGCGCAGTATCTCGACTATCTGCGCAATCTGTTGCACGGCGATCTCGGTCCC
>DASYVG010000413.1:0-4137 GCA_035937255.1 Chthoniobacterales bacterium
GAAGAATCTGCTCACGCAGCGCCAGAATGCTGACGACGGCCTCGATTGCGCCGGCGGCTCCGAGGGAGTGCCCCATCATTCCTTTCGTCGAGCTGACCGGAACGGCTCCAAAGAGCTCAGAAATGGCTTTGCCCTCGGCCGCGTCATTGAATGGTGTCGCGGTGCCGTGCGCGTTTATGTAGTCCACCGCACTGGCCTGAAGGCCGGCGCTGTCGAGTGCGCTCTGCATGGCATCAAGCGGTCCAACGCCTGTTGGGTTCGGCTGCGTCAGGTGATGGTTGTCGGTTGAAATGCCGTAGCCTACGACCTCAGCGAGGATCTGCGCCGCGCGAGCTCGCGCTTGTTCGAAGTTTTCCAGCGCCAAAACCGCGGCGCCTTCGCCTAGAACCAAGCCGGTCCGAGCGCGATCGAAAGGGCGGCAACGATCCGGCGTCGAGGCCTGCAGCGAGTCGAATCCCACAAAGACAAGTTCCGAGATGGCGTCGTAGCCTCCGCTTAGGACGCGCTGATACCGGCCGGAGCGAATGCAGTGGAAGGCGTGGCCGACAGCGTTGGTGCCGGAAGCGCAGGCGTTCGCAATCACCTGGCAGGGCGCGGAGATGCTGCAGGCTTCCTGTGCGTCGATCAAGGGCTTCTGCGGGGGATAGTTCGCGATCAGCGACGGCGCGTGGCGCAGAGTTCCGCCCGATTGAAGCGAGCGGTAATACTCTTCGCCGAAGGTCATGCCACCGCTGGTGGTGCCGAACACGCTCAGTTCCGGTTGGAATTCACCGGAAGTAGCGAGCGCTTCACGCATCGCAGCGATCATCATTTGCGCCGCGCGATGGAGGCGCTTCGCTTTCGTCCCGGCGTGCGTAGCAGAGGCGAGGCGTTCATCGGGAATCTGGCCTGCGGTTTTGCACCGGCACCGCGTCACGTCAAACCGGGTCACCGGCGAGATGCAATCGCGCGCGGTTTTCAACGCCTGGAGTGTCTCGGTCAATCCGAAGCCGAGCGGACTGACGACGCCCGCTCCGACGACCGCGACCCGTGTTCCCTTTTTACCCTCCATATTGGCGACCGGCGCAGGCATTTGAGATGGGACACGGGCCACTGAAATCCATTTGCTTTCGCGGGAGAAACCCCTTACTAATCACGCCGAAGGAGAACGGAAGCTCGGGAAGTTGGTGGATTGTCAGTTGAGTTTATTCAGTGGCGATTTGAAATCCGATTAGCGGGAACAGTGACCGGGCGGCGTTTTCCAGAGTAAACTCAGATGGCAACCAAATTATACGTAGGAAATCTTTCCTTCAACACGACCGAGACAGATCTGCAAGATCTTTTCGCGCAAGCGGGCCCAGTGCAAGAGGTCACGCTGATGCAGGATAAATTCACCGGTAAATCGCGTGGCTTCGCTTTTGTGACCATGACCTCCGAGGCCGATGCGCAGAAAGCGGTCCAGGAATTTAATGGCAAGACTGTTGAAGGTCGGCCGTTGACTGTCAACGAGGCCCGCCCGCGTGAAGCGCGTCCGCCTGGGGGCGGTGGCGGCGGCCGCGGTGGATATGGCGGCGGCGGCGGCGGTGGATACGGTGGTAGTGGTGGCGGATATGGCGGTGGTGGAAGCGGCTACAGCGGCGGCGGCGGAGGCCGTCGCGACGGTGGTGGCGGGCAACGTCGTGGTCGGTAACCACATGTAATTTCACAAAAAGCGCCTGGCGAAAGTCCGGCGCTTTTTTGTTTTGCGGTGAAGGCGGTTCCGCGGACGATTTTTTTCTGCCGCTACGACCTTAGCCAGCGGCGAGTTACGATATAAGTACAGGCGCAAGCTTCATCAACCCCTTCGCCACTCAAAGTTATGCCCGAACAAGAAAACAATCAGTCTTCCGAAAGCAATGCATCGTCCGAAAACATTCAGATCCCATCGATCTCGAAGGAGGCTGCGGGCGCGGCTACCGGGGCTGTGATTGGTAGCATCGTGGGCCCGGTCGGAACCGTCGTCGGCGGACTTCTGGGTGCCGTGGCAGGGCGGCGGGTGGGTTCGGGCTCGAAGGGAGGATCGGGAAGCTCTTCCTCCTCCAGCAGGTCATCGGGCTCTGCTCGGTCCGGGAAGTCGAAGACGGGCGGTTCGAGCGGAAAATCTTCTCGCAGTAAGTCTAGCCGGCAGAAATCCGGCGGAACGAAACGCTCTTCCAAGGCGGGTAAATCGACCACCAGCAAGTCGCGTGGCACCTCACGCGGGTCGGCTGCGCGTAGCGGCAGGGCAGTTAAGAAATCTCCTACCCGCGGAAAGTCCGCCCGCGGCCGAAAGAGCTCCGGGACCAGCCGCGCGAAATCCGCCGGCGGCAAACGATCGACTTCGCGCAGTGGCAAATCGTCAAGTCGCGGCGGCACGAAGGCAATGAGACGTGGCTCTGCCTCGAAAGCTAAGAAGAGCAGCGGTCGCTCATCCTCGAGTCGGAAGCGTGGGGGATCGAAGAGCAAGCGGCGTTGAAGAACGTCCTTCCGTGATCGACAGAGCGTCCTAGCGCGGTCAGCGTTTTGCCGTCATGGCGGAACGCGACCGTAACGCACAGCTAAGCGCCGCGCAGCAAGTCACGCGGCATAGTGCCGGGCTTCGTAAGGAGCTGGGGCTCCGTGACCTCGTGCTTACGCAGGTGCTGTTCATCGTCGGACTCGCCTGGGTCGGTACCGCGGCGAAGCTTGGACCGTCGCACGTCGTTTTCTGGCTCCTCGCGATCACGTTATTCTACATCCCGTCGGCGGCCGTTGTAATTTATCTCAACCGCCGCATGCCGCTCGAGGGTGGACTTTATCAGTGGGCGAAACTCGGATTCGGAGAGGGGTTCGGTTTCATGGTGGGGTGGAATCTTTGGCTGTATGTAATGACCAATACGTCCGAACTCGGTCTGCAGCTCGCGACCAGCCTCTCCTACGCTCTCGGCCCGAAGGCGGCGTGGATCGCTTCCGCCAACTGGATCATCGCGGGGATCAGCGTTCTGGTAATCGGTCTTCTCGTTATCGTTTCAACGATCGGACTCAGCGTCGGCAAATGGCTCCACAACGCGGGCGGAATGATCATGCTGGTGATTTTTTTCACTCTCCTGCTTCTGCCCTTCGTTGCTTCCGGGCGCGGGACAATCAGCGCGTACCGTCCGCTCGCGACCGCACTTCCGGTTGTTTCGCTCTTTAGCCTGAACATCCTCGGCAAGCTAGGATTCGGCGCGCTCGGCGGCTTTGAGTACGTGGCTATTCTGGCAGGTGAATGCCGGAGTCCAGCCCGCAGCATTGGACAATCCGTTCTGATCGCTGCGCCGGTCATTGCAGTGATGTTTATCTTCGGCACCAGCTCGGTACTGGCCTTCGTTCCGCAGGACCGGATCGATTTGATCGCGCCTATTCCACAGGTTCTTGCCATCGGGCTGCGATCCCTCGGAGTTGCCGGAGTGATCGCGCCGGTTCTGCTCTCGTTGCTGATCGTGTTGCGCATCACGCAATCGAGCGTGAACTTCACAGCGCTGACGCGACTTCCCATGGTCGCCGGCTGGGATTCCCTCATGCCGCGATGGTTTACCCGCCTGCACCCGCGCTATCGGACGCCCATGAACTCAATCTTGGCGATCGGCCTGCTTACGTTGATTCTCGGCCTCGTTAGTCTTATTGGCGTGGGTCAACAGGAAGCTTTCCAGCTCCTTTTCAACGCGGGCGGGATCTTCTATGCGCTCACTTACCTTGTGATGTTCGCGCTGCCGCTCTTCGGTTTGCACTCGTTCGCATCGCGCCCTCCGCTCTGGCTCCGCGTCGCCGCCGGATCTGGCTTTCTCATGACGCTACTTTACGTACTGCTCTCGGTGTTTCCGATCATCGACGTGCCCAGCAGAGCGAGCTTCACGCTAAAGATCACCGGGATGATTGTCGCCGCCAACGCGTGCGGTGCCGTGGTTTATTTGGTGGCCCGCGCCAAGCGCGCGCGAGCATAAAAAGTCGCGCGAGGAACTGGGCAGGGCTGGATTCGAACCAGCGAAGGCGTAAGCCAGCGGATTTACAGTCCGCCCCGTTTGGCCACTTCGGTACCTACCCGTTGGCGCGAGCGTTGATATAGGCTCGGGTGCTCGGGGTCGCAAGTGTTTTGCCTGTGCGGGTCCTGGCAAAAACCGA
>DASYVG010000414.1:0-2738 GCA_035937255.1 Chthoniobacterales bacterium
GTGGGTGTGGCGCCTGCCTTGCCGTCGTCGCTCTGCTCGGTGCCGTTACCAGGAGAAGGCGATGGACTCGCCGATTCACCAGGGCCGGGAGAAGGGGACTTTTCGTCGTGGTCGCCCGACGAAGAATTCGGTTCGGCGGGGCTTCCGACCGGAGAAGGAGAAGGCGACTCCGAAGCGCCGGCCGACGGCTCCGGCGTCGTGGCAGGCGAGGGGCTTGCACCGGATTCGTCTTTCTCTCCTTTCTGTCCCGCACCGTCATTCTGCTGATCTTCCGATTTCGGTTTGTCGTTCCCCTTTTCTGGCTTCTCCTGATTTTTGTCGCCCGATTGATCTTTCTTTTCCTGCTTGTCCTCGGACGAGCCACTGTTCTGCGACTGCTTCTGATCTTTCTGATCTGACTTGTCGGGCTTCTCCGACTTATCTTTTTTCGCCGGAGGCGATGGGGTCGGGGAGGGCTGTTGTTCGCGCTTCTGTTTTAGCTCGGCCAGCTTGCGCCTCACGAGGTCCGCATTTTCTTTCGCCTCCTTGTTGCCGGGATTGAGCTTCAGCGCCCCATCGTAATGCTGGAGTGCGTTGTTCCAATCCGTCTCTTTCTTGTCATCAGCCTTCTGTCCATCCCCGCGCTCGTAAAGAGTATTGCCGAGATTGTAGTGACTCGATTCCTGAAGCGGTCGATCCGGCGAAAGCAGAGCCTGGCTGAATGATTCGAGCGCCTTGCCGTAATCCTTCAATTTGTAAGCTGCGGCCCCGGCATCGAACTGCAGCTTCTCCGTCGCCTGCGTCCCAGGATGATCGCGTAATGTTTGCTGAAATTGCCGAAGTGATTCCTCAAACCTTTGCTCGCGATACGCATCCATCCCCGGCGCGGCGGCTCGCAACGGAGCGAGGCCGAGAAACAGCAACGCCGCCGGGGCCAAAGAGCTCTGCCTGCGCGCAGCCCGTTTCGAGCGCGGCACGCGCTTGCGCTCTTTCATCAGAACAGAAACGACCAGCGCCAGGATTGCGGCGCCTAATGGCCATTCGTACCGTTCAATCGGGCGGCGATTCGGACGGTCATTGATCTCGCCCGCCTGCATTTTGCGCAGCCCCTCCGTGTAAAGTTGCTGCATGGTGCGCGGACCATTTGCAAGGAGAAGATATAACCCCCCCGTCGCCTGCGCTATCTCGCGGAGACGCTTCTCATCGAGCTTCGACTTCACTACCTGCCCCTTTCGGTCTTTGACAAAGGCCGTTCCGCCGCCTTCGCCGCTGATCGGAATGAGCGAGCCTTCTGGCGTCCCTACACCGATCGCGAAAACGCGCACACCGTTGTCGGCGGCCGTTTTCGCCGTCTTCGCTGCATCTCCGCTCAGCTCTTCACCGTCGGTGAAGATAACGAGCGCGCGATTACCGATCGCCGATTTGCCGTAGGTTTGCAGCGCGAGCGTGATGGCGTCGGAAATGTTCGTCCCACCCTCCGGAATTGTGTTCGTGTCCAAATCGTTGATTGCTTCGACCGCCGCGTTGTAATCGATCGTGAGTGGCGCTTGCAGGAACGCCCGGCCCGCAAAGGCGATCAGGCCGACGCGATCCCCTTCGAGAAGGTTCATCAAATCCTGCGCCGCGAGTTTGACGCGTTGCAGCCGGTTCGGTGGGATGTCGGTCGAAAGCATGCTGCGCGAGGTATCGACCGCGAAAATGAGATCAAGCCCTTTGCGTTTCACTTCTTCGTAAGAGTAACCCCATTGCGGTCGAGCGAGGCTTGCGATCGCGAGGGCGACCGCGGCGAGCAGGAGAAGAAATTTCGCGAGGCGCCGGAACCGGTCGATCGTTCCCGCAAGCTGCGGAAGCAGCCGCGGCGACACAAACTGCCGCAGGCGCTCGCTGCTGCGGCGTTCGGCACGCAAGAAAAGCAGGGCCAGCGCGGGCAGCGCGAGCAATGCCCAAAACCACGATGGCGCACCGAAGCTCATCTGCTCCATCGCTCCGTGCGGCCGCGCCGAGGTTGGTTTTGTTCTGCGATCGATCCGGCGCGCTGCTCATGATCGATATCTGCGCCGAACGACGTCGGGGACTGGATCATGGCAGCTTTTTCCAGATTGTTTGCGCGAGGATCATCTCCGCGATCAGCAGTCCTGCCCCGGCCATGATACAAGCCGGGAAAAGATCGCGGTATTGCTGATACTTTTTTATCGAAACCGTCGACTTCTCGAGCTTGTCGATGTCGCCGTAGATCTGCTGAAGCGAGCGGGTATCTGTCGCCCGAAAAAATTGGCCGCCCGCGATCTGCGCCACTTCCTTCAGACCGGCTTCGTTAAAGTGGACCTCGGTGTTTTGATAGAGAACGTTTCCGAGGACATCAGTCATTGGTTTTCCGTTGCGATTAAAGACTGGAAAGGGCGCGATTCCGTTGATGCCTGCTCCGACCGCGTAGAGGTGAATGCCGAGCGCTTTCAGGGCTTCGGCTGCGGTGTTCGGCGGAACTTTGCCCGCATTATTTTCGCCATCCGTCAGAAGGACGAGCGCGCGGCTCTTCGCCTTCTTGTCCTGGAGACGGTTTGCTGCCGAAGCCAGGGCGGAGCCAATTGCAGTCCCATCCTCCACGAGCCCGATCCGCACACGATCGAGATTCGTCAGAAGCCAATCATGATCGAGCGTCATCGGACTCACCACATAAGGCCGACCCGCGAATGCGATGAGGCCGATCCGATCGTTCGGTCGTCCTTCGATAAACTTTCGTGTTACTTCGCGAATGGCAT
>DASYVG010000415.1:0-2848 GCA_035937255.1 Chthoniobacterales bacterium
GACTACGGTCCAGAGCAGCGGGAAAACCGGCGTCAGCAGAACCAGATCCGCGACCGCCACTCGTTCATCGCGACGTAAGCGAGCGCGCTCTGAATGCAACCCGCCGAGAAGGAGGGAACTGACCGCAACGCAACCAAACACCGAAGCCGCTTCCGTGGCCCAGCCGACAAGCGCGCATGAAAACGCTGCGATCACAATCGCGAGGAACCGAATCCGTTTTCCCGTCAACGGATAATGAGTTGCGATCGACCACTTACCTTGCGCCGTATCGAGTCGCCGTTCCCAGACAGCGATGCTGATGCAGTTCAGCGAGCAAACGGCGGCGAAGGGGAAAAGTGCGAGCAGGAAGTCGACATTCATTGTGCCGATCCGCACGAGCGGGACGAGCGTTGCGCCCAGCGCAAATACGGATCCGATTGCGATCTCTTTGATGGGCACCATGCGCCACAATCGACCGATCCAGTTCAACGTCAGATATGTCAGCGCCAACAGTCCGACGACGAGCCCGGCGCGGACAATCTCACCGTCAAGGCGTCTCCAAATGAGGCAAGCGTCAGCTGCGGCGCCAACAAGGAGTCCAGTGGACCAAGCGCCGCGATGCCGGGCGCAGAACATTTGTCGGAGAGAGTTCACAGACGCCACATCGAAAGCGAGACTATCAACAAATCGGTCGACGAGATAAATCAGCCAAGCGGTAAGGAATAATGCTGCTCGGGCTTCGTTCCCGATCTCGATCGCAAAAGCACGGCCAAACAGCCACTGCCACGCCACCGCGACGAGTGGAGCATCGAGACAGACGAGATTGAGCCAGAGAAGTGGTCGCCGAGGAATCGAGGGTTCGATATCCGGCCGGAGGGCAAAAGTGCAAATTCCTGCGGAAGAGAGCAGCGCCTTGGTCTGCATTGGTCGAACCTATGCGCCGGACCGGACGAGACAAACGCGCGTCCAATGCGCGAGTTCAGCGTTAATGGCTTGCTCGTGACGGTTTCGCTTCTATCCTAAACTCGTCCCGCGAAAGAGCCCCGCTTATGAATTCGAACGGTATCTCAACCAGCAATGCGGCAGTCGCGGCTCTGCCGAAGCATCTGCTGCAGTTCGCGGTTGATCAGCGTTACGACGAGTACACACCCGTCGATCACGCCGTCTGGCGTTTCATCATGCGGCAGAACGCGTTTTTCCTCCGCGAGTACGCGCACAAACTCTACTTCCAGGGCTTGCTCGAAACCGGCATCTCATTTGATCGAATTCCGCGTATCGAGGAGATGAACGACATCCTGGCTAAGATCGGCTGGGGCGCCGTGGCCGTGGACGGATTCATCCCTCCTGCCGCGTTCATGGAATTCCAAGCCTACCGCGTGCTCGTGATCGCGTGCGACATGCGCCAGATCCACCACATCGAATACACGCCTGCTCCCGACATCGTGCATGAGGCAGCTGGGCACGCTCCCATCATCGTGGATCGCGAGTATGCAGATTACCTGCAACGCTTCGGCGAGATCGGCGCAAAAGCGATGTCTTCAAAAAAAGATTTCGAACTTTACGAGGCCATCCGGCATCTCTCGATTTTGAAAGAGCAGCCGAACACGGACGCGCAGGAGCTTGCGAAGGCAACAAAACTCGTGGAAGCATGCCAGGCGGATCTTGGGCACCTATCAGAGATGGCGCTGCTCTCGCGCCTGCATTGGTGGACGGTCGAATACGGAGTGATCGGCGAGCTCGACAATCCAAAGATTTACGGCGCCGGTCTGCTCTCTTCCATCGGTGAATCGGTGACGTGTCTCGAACCGCACGTGAAAAAGGTCCCGTACTCAATCGGCGCGCAGAACGTGCCCTTCGATATCACGACGAAGCAACCGCAGCTTTTCGTCACGCGCAATTTCGAGCAGCTCGGCGAAGTGCTCGAGCAATTCGCGAGCACGATGGCCTTCCGTGCCGGCGGATTAGAAGGAATCGACAAAGCGATCGAATGCAGCAACGTCGCCACTTGCGAGTTTTCGTCTGGTCTTCAATTGACCGGTGTGTTCGCCGATAAAATTACTGACTCAAACGGCGCTTTGATCGCGGTGCGGACCTCGGGGCCGAGCGCACTCGCCTTCCTGGCAAAAGAACTCGACGGTCACGGTCGTGATTATCATGCCAGCGGCTTTGGCTCGCCGGTCGGGCGCTGGAAGAATTTGGACAAAGCCCCTGAACTTCTCACTCTGGACGAGCTTGAGAGACTAGGATTTTCGCATGGGAAAGAGGCGCGTCTGGAATTCGTTAGCGGAATCATCATCGTCGGAAAGGTGGAAAAAATCCTCCATCGCGACGGGAAATTGCTTGTCGTCAGTTTCATCAATTGCACGGGGAAATACGGCGATCGCGTCTTGTTCGAACCGGATTGGGGAACCTTCGATGTTGCGATTGGCGAGCGAATCAGCTCAGTCTTCAACGGCGCAGCCGACAAGGATGCCTACAATCAGGTCGCGCTGGTTCCACGTCAGCGGACGATTAAAACGCTTTCCGACGCGAAGCGCAAACGGCTGGAGAATCTTTACGCACAGGTGCGCGAAATTCGCGACCGGAAAATCGGGTTCGAGCGCCTCGGCGAAATCTGGGAGACGCAGCAGTCCGAGCACCCGGCCGATTGGCTCCTTTCGATGGAAATTTTTGAAATCCTCGACCAGCACGCTTTGCAGAACGAGCTGAAGCAGAAAATCGTCACTTTCCTAAACGCGAA
This sequence comes from Chthoniobacterales bacterium, assembly GCA_035937255.1. Classification (GTDB taxonomy): domain Bacteria; phylum Verrucomicrobiota; class Verrucomicrobiia; order Chthoniobacterales; family UBA10450; genus JACCXL01. The sequence goes on from DASYVG010000415.1 coordinate 2,720, forward strand.
GAAAACCACAGACCCTTCGATCGCCACATTGATCGAGTGGGGCTTCCGACTCGTCACCTACCACAAAGACCGCGCGCTACAGAGTCCCGCGCACGCTTGAGAGCGTGATATTTTCGAGCGCCACGTCCG
>DASYVG010000416.1:0-2561 GCA_035937255.1 Chthoniobacterales bacterium
CAGCAATGCTCACGGATTATATTCGCGAGGCGATGCGGCTCGCGCACTACGAGCTGATGGAGAACGGCCGGTTCTTCGCGACGATTCCGCCGTTGAAAGGACTCTGGGCGGAAGAAGCGACGCTCGAGGCCTGCCGGGAAGAGCTGCAGAGCACGCCCGAAGATTGGATCATGCTCGGAATCCGACTGGGGCACGAGCTACCGGTGATCCCCGGGATCGATCTAAACGTGAAGGCTCCGGTTCATGCCGAAGCCGATTAAACGGCGCGAGCTGATCCGACGAATGCGCCTGTTTGGGTGGGAAGGCGAATATCAGGAAGGCAAACACCCGTTTATGGTGAAGTCGGGCGTTCGCGTCACCATCCCGAATCCACATCGCGGTGATCTCGACTGGACGATCGTGAGCGGATTCTGAAACAGGCAGAGATCAATCCTGACGAATGGGAGCGGCTGAAATGAAGAGAACGAGCAAATCGAAATCGCAGGCAGAAACCGAGTATCTTCTCCGATGCCCAGCGAACGCGAAGCGGCTGCGTGAGGCGGTTGCGGCCTTGAAGAAGGCCAGATCGTCCGGCGAGTCGCCGAACGCAGTACGCGACTCGCGTGCGCTCCCCAGAATTGCTGGCTTCCGGGGTTCCTGATTCGTCCGTTTGCCGCTGAGGATAGCGGCCGCTACAACGCGAGGCTTTCCTGTTGCGCTGATGAAGCTTCGGCGCTGATGCCGCCGAACTTCTTGACCAGCTCGTCGAGCTTGGCGATGTAGTAGTCGATGTTTTCGTCGCGGTTTTGCGGGTCGAAAGCTGAGGCCAGCCTGGCGTTCTCGTAGGCGGCGACTTTCTTGGTGGTGCCGGTGATGTAGTAGCTGATCTGGTCGCCGGGGCGGTAGGCGCGGCCGCTGGCGATGGCGAGCTCGTAGGCAGCGGCGCGGTTGCGTGCGGAGCCAGCGATTTTGGCGCGGTATTTGTCCAGCGAATCCTGGAGTGTATCGGTTTTCATGAGCAGGTCGATCGGCATCTCGCGGTTCCGGATTTGTCGCTCGAACTCATCGCGCAATCCGCCGATCGCTTCCGGTTTTCCTTGCATGATGAGCTTGATCATTTCCTCCAGGAAATTTCTTTGGAATTTCTCGAGGCCGCGGGACTTGAGCGCGCCGCCTTTGATGATGACGTCGCCGTCACGGGTGAGGAGCGCGTAGTTCTTCGCTTTGTAACTGAACATGGCGTCGAATTGCTCGTCGAATTCGACCTCGATGCCGGGCGGTAGTTCGGCCGCGAGGCCTTTTCGCAAATTGTCGATCGCGCTGTCTGCCGGCGGGACGAAGTAGATGCCGTCGGTGTCGACCTCGATGACTTGGGCGCCTTTGGCGTTCAACCAGTCGATCATCTTCTTCAGCAGGTCGCGCCCAATCTGTGTGACGCGCGCTGCGGCATCGAAATCGCCGAAGTGTCCCTGCGCGAAACCGAGGTAGCCGTAGAAGCTATTGATCAGGATTTTGAAGGTGTTTTGCAGCGCGTGAAAATGGCGGCCGCGCCGTTTGTCGCTCGCCTGCTCGGCGGCACGCATGCTCGCCTTTGCTTCCAGACGGAAGGTGCGGAGATCGGTGAGCAGGTGGCGAAAAATCTGGAGCTGGTCGGTTACCGGAAAGCAATCGAACTGGAGCATGACGGACGGGTAGAGCGAGGCAATGTCGCAATGCCAGACGTTGCGTGCCACGCCCGTGAAGAAGATGTCGGTGTAACCGCCTTCGAAGCCGCGCACCATCGGCAACTCGGGGATGCTGTGGCGCTGCCGGAAGTATTCGCGCAGGAAGAGCGCGTTGATGCGGGTGGCGTTGCCGCGCACGATCACGTCCTGGTAGTTGTAGGGAAAAATCTGCGCCTGGATGAAGTAACTCGGGCTCAGTAGCTCGGCGACGGCGCGTGTCTCGCGCACGGCGCAAAGCGCGCGCTCCCGGAAGCGCTCACTACTCGTTAGGTATTCGCGCTGGAGTTCCTTGCCGGTTAACGACGAAAACTCGGCGCTATCGCAGAAACCAAAGTGCTGCGCGACGTCGATACGCTCGAATCCGGCAAGCGTGCGCATGCCGACATCGTAGAACTGCGCGAGCAGGAAGGTGTCGACGAAGTGCCGGCCATCGACGGCGAACTTCGGGTAGTCGATCGTCTTCTCCGCGATCTGGAGTCGAGAAGGCCGCGAACGGAGAAAGCCGCCGCTACGGCCCCAGTCGAGCTTCACTTTAGCTTTGCGCGCGCGAGCAACGAGATACGGCAGGTCGAAACGGAAGAGGTCGTGTCCTTCGATCACGTCCGGATCGCGCTCTTTGACCATCGACGTGAGTTGCTTCAGCGCGGCGCGCTCGGACTCCTCCGGGTTCGCCGCATCGATGACAATCAGCTCTTCCCAACCGTTGTTGTCGGACAGCGCGATGCTCGCGATATGGTTCTGAGAGGCTTCCGCGAGATCGCCTTCGCCTGAAAGCGATAGCACCTCCAGCTGCAGACGTTTCAACTCCTCGAGTGCCATTCCTTTAAATAACGTCCGCCCGGTCGCGGTGAGGTAATG
>DASYVG010000417.1:0-1863 GCA_035937255.1 Chthoniobacterales bacterium
CGAATTTCTCCGACAGGATTCCCTCCAGCTCGGGCCATAACCCATTCTCATCCCAATACTGGAAGACTCCGTCACCTGTCTTTTCCGGATTCAAGCTGTAGCCGAAGTCCGTCGTCATCATCGTGGCGATCGTATTCACATCGTGTGCCGCGACGGCTTTACGAAGCCGGCCGACGAAAGCCTGGAAGTCGACCTCTCCATTCTCCTCGCGTGGCGGCGCTTTCGGCTTCTTTTCGACCGCAGCGTGCTTGTCTTTTTTCGAGCGAAAAGTCGCGCAGCCGGGCAGTGAAAGCGACAGGCATAACGCCACTCCCAGGTGTAAGTAGAGGCGCAACGCCAGGCGCGAATTCGGACGAAGTTTCACGCGCTCGTTCTCTCAGAACCGGGCGCTCGCTTCAAGAACGACTTATTCTGAGCGAGCGAGCGACGGGCCGGCTCGGTGGCAACGCGCGATGATGCTGGCACGAGGGACCACTGCGTTTGCGAAGAGGATGCGCGACGAAGATAAAGTAAAAGGTGCTGAACAGATCCCGCAGCGAGCAGGGAGGACTCGTTAAGCGCAACGGCTCGCTCCGCAAACTGGCAAAGACGTTCTCAGCCGTGAGCGCAGCGGGTCGGCGGATGCTGGTGTAGTGCGCGCCAAACGCCTGCAGTTGGTGCGCGTCCGAAGTTGCGATCAGGGGTTTGCGGAACCGCCGGGCAACACGCGCGGCGGGCCGATTGGGATTGAAGATCCCCTTGTGGAAATGACAAAGCTCGATCGCATCGAAGCAGTCGATTTCCCGGAGCAAACGACGACCGATCGAACCACCGAGCACATAGAATGGGTGCGCTGCAATCGTAAAAAAAGAGCTTCCGCGGCGGGCGCGAAGACGGCGCAGATCCGCAAAATCCCGCAGCGTCGCGACCTCCTCTGCGGTCACATTCAAACAAATAACGTCCGCGCCTTGGAGGCGCATCTCCGCTGCTGGAATTAGCAGGATGCCCATCGCCGCCGCGTCCGCGAAGACTTCCGGGCGATCGAAAATCGCGTCATGCAAAGTGATCGCGAGCACGCGGAACCCGAGAGCGGCAGCCCGCTCGAGGAGCTCATGCGCGCTGTAATCGAGCGAATCCTTGGGATCATCGAGGGTGTGGATGTGGAGATCGATTTTGATCCAGTCCTCCCTTCCCGTCTCCTGCTGTGATGTCGCCATGGGTGGATTGTCAGCTTCGTTTATGCCACCCGCGGCGGCAAACAGGCAGAAAGAGCGCTTGCAGCAAGCGACCGTCTGCGGGACATTTTCCGCCGCGATCCGCACCTGCTCGGGTGGTGAAATGGCAGACACGTACGTTTGAGGGGCGTATGCCGAAAGGCATGGGGGTTCAAGTCCCCCCCCGAGCACCATCTTCGGGTTCAACTCGGATGCACCGTGAGCGGTGTGCAGTGGTCAACCGCGCCGCGGCATTTCTTAGATTGGTCTTTGCGACGATCTTCCACTAACGTCGCGAAGTTATGGAATCGTTTTACTTCATCGGGGTCGCCGTCCTCGCGGTCTTCGGATTTATTCTCGCGATCGTCCTTTTCAATTTCTTCGGCCTTTGGCTTCGTGCCCGGATCGCTAACGCGCCGGTTGGCCTCGGCAAAATGGTCGGTATGCGACTGCGGAAGGTACCGGTCGGATTGATCGTCGACAACCGCATCACCGCCGTGAAAGCGGGCATTGAAATCCCCAGCGATCCACTCGAAGCGCATTATCTCGCCGGTGGCGATGTGAACCATGTGATCCTCGCTCTCATCGCCGCGGACAAGGCCGGCATCTCGCTCGATTTCAACCGCGCTTGCGCGATCGATCTGGCCACGAAGGGCACCGGCAAAACCGT
>DASYVG010000418.1:0-1711 GCA_035937255.1 Chthoniobacterales bacterium
ACGACCTGAACACGGTTGAATTTGCCATCCGCGACGGCGTGCCGGTCGCGATCGATTTTTGCAACCCGGCGCCCGATGCCGAAGTCACGAACGTGGGCCAGGCAAATTTCGAATGGGTCGTCGAAGCCGTCTCCGACATGGCAATTCGAAAAGCGCGCGAGCACGTTCCCGGCCGCGACAATTTGAGCTGGGGCAAATATGTACAAGCGGCGGTGGCAAAACGCGGACTGGGCGAACTGGCCTGAAGCGTTTGTCCGCAGATTAACGCAGATTCCGCAGATTGAGGCAGATTGCGGAATCCCGAGACGTCGCTGCACAGACCGTCATTCCGAGCGGAGCGAAGCGCAGTCGAGAAATCCTGCTGCGCGTCCCGCGTCGGCGCGACCTGATCTTCAGTGGGGCGCTCGAAAGAAAATCTGTGTAAATCTGCGAAATCTGCGGATGCTTTTCTGCTGCAGAATGGAGCCGCGATGAAGGAGCACACGTACACCCTCGGCATCGAAGAGGAGTTTGCCATCGTCGATCCGCAGACGCGCGAGCTGCGGTCGCACATTCAGGAAATTCTCGAAGGCGGCAAAGTTCTGCTGAAGGAACAGATCAAGCCCGAGATGCACCAGTCGGTGGTCGAGCTCGGCACGGAAATCTGTTCGTCAATCACAAATGCGCGCGCGCACGTGATCGAGCTCCGCAGCAAGCTCGCTTCTCTCGCCGGCAACGCCGCGCTTAGGATCGCTTCAGCCGGCACGCATCCCTTTTCGCATTGGCGCGACCAACTCATTACCGAAGGCGAGCGCTACAAAGAAATCGTTAAAGACATGCAGCAGCTCGCGCGCGCGAACCTGATCTTCGGACTGCATGTCCATGTCGGCATCCCCGAGCGCGAAACGGCCATTCACGTCATGAACCAGGCGCGCTATTTTTTGCCGCACATCTACGCGCTCTCGGTCAACTCACCGTTTTGGGTCGGACAGGACACCGGATTGAAAGGTTATCGCCTCAAAGTGTTCGAGCGGTTTCCGCGCACGGGAATTCCCGACGCGTTCGAGTCGCTCTCCGAGTACGAAGATTACTGCAAACTACTGGTGAAAACCGGCTGCGTCGATAACGCGAAGAAAATTTGGTGGGACATCCGCCTGCATCCGTTCTTCGACACGCTCGAGGTGCGCGTGTGCGACGCGCAATCGCGCGTGGACGACACACTCGCGATGGCCGCGCTGATCCAGGCGGTGATCGCGAAGCTCTACAAATTGCTCCGGCAAAATACGACCTTCCGCGTGTACCGTCGCCGGCTGCTGGACGAAAATCGCTGGCGCGCCTCGCGTTACGGCATTGAGGGCAAGCTGATCGACTTCGGCCGCGAAGCTGAAGTCGAGACGCGAAGTTTGCTCAACGAACTGCTCGAGTTCGTTTCCACAGAAGTCGACGAGCTCGGGAGCAAACGCGAGATGGCGCACATCGAACGGATCATGCGTGAAGGCACGGGTGCGGATCGACAACTCGCCGCATTTCAGCGGACGAACGACATGAAGGCAGTCGTCGATCAAATTGTGGCCGAGACATACGAGGGTTTAATGATTGCGGAAGCCGACGCGGCTGCGCGGTAGCAACTTCTGCAAAGCAAAGGCCAAAGGAGGGAGAGTGCTGTTCGTGTCGCGAACCTAGCCTGCGCTCCAATGAGCAGCAGCGATCACGTGTTCACGCTCGGCATCGA
>DASYVG010000419.1:0-2049 GCA_035937255.1 Chthoniobacterales bacterium
CGGGAGTGGAGTCATGGCCGGTCGCGGGAATGGGTCGATCGGACGAACTGGCACACGTCGCTGCGGGAGCGGCCTTACTTTGGGCGGAGGAGCTGTCCCTTGTGGTTGTCCGAGAGCGTCGAGGAATCGGCGAATTCGTTCCTCATCGGTTTCCTCAGAACGCGGAGTGGCCGGTGCTGGCGGTGCTGCCGGCGGAGAGGACGACGCGCGTCTGATCGCGCCGGGCTGCTTGGGATTCCGCGCCTGTTGCATTGCCCAACGAATCAACGCCGCGAGCGCGATGAGAACGATGAAGAACAGATTATCGAGATGCATGGATCATCCGCTGTTTTGGTCGACCGAGAAGAGATAAATCAGGAAAGCAGGAAGCACGAAAGAAGAGAACGGATAGTTCACTTTGCATCTTATCCGCGGAGTCGAATGCTGAACGTGCGACTATCCCGCTTCGCTCAACGCACCATTTCGTGGCCTTCCTTTCCTTTTTCGCGCTTTCCTGATTCAAAATGCATCCGTCGATGATGCCGCGTTCCAACGTCCCTAAGAACCGCGGAGAAATCTGCGTTTCTCTGCGAAATCTGCGGACAAATCATCACGCCGTTCCCTGATCCGGTTTATCGCCCTTGGCAATTGTTTCACGCATGGAGGTGTCGGCCTGCACATTCTTCATCCGCACATAATCCATGATGCCGAGATTGCCGGACCGAAACGCGTCTGCCATCGCAGTCGGCACCAGGGCCTCCGCTTCCACCACCTTGGCGCGCATCTTCTGCGTCTCGGCGCGCATTTCCTGCTCGACCGCCACCGCTGCCGCGCGCCGCACTTCCGCCTTCGCCTGCGCCACGCGCTTGTCGGCTTCCGCCTGCTCGGTCTGCAACTTCGCGCCGATGTTATCGCCCACGTCCACGTCCGCGATGTCGATCGAGAGGATCTCGAAGGCCGTCCCGCTATCGAGCCCCTTTGCCAGCACCGTTTTCGAGATGCGATCGGGATTTTCCAGCACATCCTTGTATGAAGCAGCGGAGCCGATCGAGCTCACGATCCCTTCGCCGACGCGCGCGATGATCGTCTCCTCTGTCGCGCCGCCGACGAAGCGATCGAGATGCGAGCGCACCGTCACCCTCGCTTTCACCTTTACGCCGATGCCATCCTGCGCCACGCCGTCAATCGTCAGCCGGCCCATGTTGGCGCTGGGTGCATCAATTACCTTCGGGTTGATGCTCGTACGCACCGCTTCGAGCACAGTTTTGCCGGTCCCTTTTGTGGCCAAATCGATCGCGCAGGCGCGATTGAAATCGAGCGAAATACCCGCTTTGTCCGCCGCAATCAAAGCGAGCACGACCTGATCCACGCTGCCGCCCGCGAGATAGTGCGCTTCCAGCGGATCGCTCGGGATCTCAATGCCGGCCTTCACGGCTGTGATCCGATTATCGACGATGAAGCCTACCGGCACTTTCCGCAGTCGCATTCCGACCATCTTGCCGATGCTGACCGGCGCATTCGCAATTCGCGCTCGCAGCCAGAGCCCGAAGAAATTGAAAAGAACGATGCAAAGGATAAACGCAAAAAGGGCGATCACCGCCACGCCGACGAAGTAGAACGATTCCATATTCATCAGACCGTATGGCAATCATGGATCGCATGAAATGAAATTTGCGCCGGGAGAATGAAAGACTAACTCGAGGAGTCGCGTGACTAGATCGATCTAAATTAGAGCGAGGCGGTTCTAGGCGAGCGTGCCGGGCGATTCGGCATTGAACTCCAGGTAAAGCGGAGTGAGCGGCGGAATGTCTTCAATCCGAATGCCGCTATCGCTTGCTTCCCGCAAAAGAAAAGTCGCGGTAAGTGGCTCTCGGGCGGCCAGCCGGTCAGTGAGGACGAGGGAGGTTGTCGGGTCGATGCTCGCGAGATCCAGGAACGCGAGCGCCTCCTCATCCAGGATCACCCTTACGTCCTTTAGCGTCGCCGAAGGGTTCAAGTTCACGACTGCAAGAAAACGCTGTCGGATTCTCGGATCAAAGCGCAAGAAGCTGTATAACCAATGTCCGCTCG
>DASYVG010000420.1:0-2340 GCA_035937255.1 Chthoniobacterales bacterium
CTTCCTCGTTCGCGACCACATCTTTCATCGTCGCGGGATTACCGCTCTTCATGAGCTTGGTTGCATCCGTGATCTTGAATACGCGCGACTTCCCCTTGCCGACGATCGTGAACGTCTTCGTCTTCGCATCGACGCTCGCGATCATCCCGTGGAAGGGGATGGCGCGTTCGGTTTTCACCGTCGGCGAGGTCGTCGCCGCGACGGAGGCGCTGGCGTCGGCGGCCGGCGAGGCATCTTTTTTCGCCCGTGCAGCGGAAACCGTAAGAGGCGCGCACACGACTAGCGCTGCGAGGCAGACGCCGCTGATAATCTGTTGTTTGTATTTCATGGTGGTTCTGGTTTTCCGGTTTATGGGCAGCAATGGGTCTGTTACATGGACGGGACCGCCCATCTTTTGTTCAGTCGATCTAACGAGTTCGTTCGCGTGTTGTCATGGCTGACCCGCTACTCCTTAGCGCGCGAGGAAACACGGCGGGCTTGCCTGCGTGCGATTTGCTCCCATAGTTAGTCGCCGCCCGGGGGTATAGCTCAGTTGGTAGAGCGCTTCGTTCGCAATGAAGAGGCCAGGGGTTCGAATCCCCTTACCTCCAAGCGCCTGGGACATCCTGCGAAATGGCGGAAAATCGAGTCTCGACTAAGAATAAAAATAAGAATACGTCCGGACTGGTTCAAGGAAGTCCCCGGGAATTCCCAGGGGGATCTCGCGACCGGATCGGTACTCGAGCGGATGTGCGGTCTTTAATCTCTGTGGCAGACCCTAAGTTTGGCAATTATTGATGGCTGAGAAATCGCCGTGGGTAATTGTTGCAGAGGACGACGCGATACTGCTGAATGCCCGCGAGAATTCCTTACATGGTGCAGCATCCGCCGGCCGAACGAGCGAGATTGTTAGTCGCCGTGCTCGGCTGCTTCGGCGAATGCGAGATCGCCCGTGCGCAGATCTAGCTTGGCTTCCGCATGAGTTCCGAACACACGCGCACGATGGTAGTCGAATTCGCCTTCCCAGCGCGCGACAACCACTGTTGCGAGGCAATTACCGACCAGATTCATGGCTGAACGTCCCATGTCCATGATCGCGTCGATACCGAGCACAATTGCGACACCACTCGCCGCCACAGCCGGCGCCACGATCCCGCTTAACGTGGCGAGCAACACAAGAATCGACGCGCGCGGCACTCCGGCGAGACCTTTCGACGTCAGCATGAACGCAAGCATCATCGTGAGTTGCTGGCCGAAACCGAAATGTTGACGAGTCGTAGCTTCCGCCGCTTGCACGATGAATACGGAGGTGATCGCGAGGAAAATCATCGAACCGTCGAGGTTGAATGAGTAACCGGTCGGCATGACGAACCCGACGATCCGTTTCGGGACACCGAGTCTTTCCATTGCCTGCATCGCTTTCGGCATCGCCGATTCACTGCTCGTCGTCGCGAAGGCGATCGCTGCTGGTTCGCGGACAGCCCGGACAAATTGCGCCACCGGCACGCGTGCGATCAACATGACGAGGCCGAAGACCACCGCGACGAAAATCGCGAGCGCGAGATAGTAGGAAGCAATGAGATTCCCCAGGCTGATCAGCACGCCGGGACCTTGGGTGCCGATCGTGTGAGCCATTGCGGCTGCAACGCCGAAGGGCGCGAAGCGCATGACGTAGTTCGTGAGCTTAAACATCACCTGCGACAAGCTTTCCATCGCGATGAGCATTGGCCTGCCCTTCTCGCCAATCGCCGAAACCGCCATCGCGAAGAGCACGGCGAAGGCGACGATCTGTAGGATATCGCCACGCACGAGCGAATCGAAGACACTCGATGGAAACACGTGCACGAGAGTTTCAATCAGCGTGCGCGGATGGGTTTCGCCGATCTTCTGGACGGCGTCAATGGACGCGGCCACGAGAGGAACGCCAACGCCGGGCTTCATTACATTCACGACGGCGAGTCCGATGAAGAGCGCGATCGTTGTGATGACCTCGAAATACACGAGCGCTTTCACGCCCATTCGGCCGACTTTTCGTAAGTCGCCGCCGCCCGCAATACCGACGACAAGCGTGGAGAACACCAGCGGCCCAATGATCGACTTGATCAGGTTGAGGAAAATGTCCCGAAGAAAGTAGATCGCGTTTCCCCACTCCGGCCGCAGCCAGCCGATCAATACACCCGCAACAAGACCAATGAAGATCTGCAACGTGAGCGACGGTCGATACCACCGTCGTCGCAGCTCGATGGGTGAGCGCTTGCTGGCCACGTCTGGTTTGTAGCGCTGCTCTTGATTCGTGGGAAAGGTTTTCGGCACCGCGCTGCGTGCGCCCGCGATCGATCTGCGCTCAATTGCTCGCATGTT
>DASYVG010000421.1:0-3117 GCA_035937255.1 Chthoniobacterales bacterium
GAACATGTTCCCGGGCTCCAAGCCGCCGATATCGCGCTCACCGAGATCATTAACAAGAAACTCACTTTCGAGTCGACCTTTGGCCAGAAGGGGAATGAGGAGTCGGCGAAAGTAGTGGAGTTTCCTGGCGTCATCGTCTCCAAGAAAAGAGCAGCATAGCAGGAGGCCAGAGCGCGTTGGGGCAGGGCGAAGAGTGAAACAGCTGAAAAGGTGAGACGCTCAGGATCGCCCTCACCTTAATCCTGTCCCTGAGGGAGAGGAAACTCCGAGTAGGCGCACTAGCACGAGAAGGTGGCGTGAACGTCGCGAGGTGCTTGGAGGATGCGACGGCTGGTTTAACGACCAAGCAGGGCGGGCGGATTTCTTGCGTGAGTAGCCACTGACCCGAAGAGCAGAGAAAACCTTTTGGTAGTTATTTCGGATGCGACCAGAGCGGTCGTCAGTTGCGTTTCACCTGTGCCGCCACTTCGGCGACACACCAAAATATGAAACGAATTACCTTATCCTTACTTTGTCTCTCCGCTCTCACGTTCTCGGCAATCGCGGAGGACAAGACGGCAGCGTCTCCAGCCGCGGCTGATAACACCGGCAGGAACGAGCGCGATCGCTCCGGTGAGACGAAAACTTCCGGTGATCAATCGAACAGCCCGGAAGACATCAAGATGACGGCTGCGATTCGTCGCGCGGTGGTGGGCGAGCGCTCGCTCAGCATGACGGCGAAGAACGTGAAGATCATCACCGCGAATGGCGTGGTTACGCTGCGTGGTCCGGTCAAGACCGCGGCAGAGAAAATGACGATCGAGAAGCTCGCAAAGTCGGCCGCTGGCCAGGCGAAGATCGAGAACCAACTCGAAGTCAAAGCGTCAAAATAATTCAGTCAACCAACGGAACAAACACACTAAACATTATGTCAAAAACATCAGTCTTCTGTATCGCCAAAACCCATCAGCAAGCCGAGCAAATCGTCGAGCGCTTGCAAACCTCCGGTTTCCCAAGCTCCGAGATCTCGGTCTTACTCCCGGACACGGAGGGAAAGCACGATATCGGCCATGTGAAAGCGACGAAAGCGCCTGAGGGCGCGACCACCGGCGCCGCCACCGGCGGAGTGACGGGTGGCGTAATCGGCCTGCTCGCCGGCATTGGCGCGCTGGCGATCCCGGGCGTGGGGCCATTTATCGCGGCGGGCCCGATCATGGCGGCGCTGAGCGGCGCGGCCATCGGTGCGACGACCGGCGGCGTGGTCGGCGGCTTGATCGGAATGGGAATTCCTGAGATCGAGGCAAAGCGTTACGAGGAAAAGCTCAAAACGGGCAACTACCTGGTCGCGGTGCATGCGCACGACGGCGACCAGCAGAACCGCGCGAAGGAGATCTTCAAGAACGCGGGCGCGGATGACATCGCCACGTCATCGATGTCGTCGGCTCCGAAAGCGACGGCCTAGCCTAAACAATCGAGAATCACTGAACGCACCGTGTCGCAAGGCACGGTGCGTTTTCTTTTCTTCGGTGGCGACAGCCGACGTGGACAAGCGAAGGACGACGAAACCTTTGTTCGCATCGGGATGGGTGACGTCGAGACGAGTGAGGCGCGCACGTGCACTTCCCTGAAAAGCCTGTAGCAGTGCAGGATGCGCGTGAAAGCTATGGCGACGGCGGGGTGCGCTTTGGCGTTGTTGTGCGCAACAGCTGCAGCTGAAGAAGCATACAAGTTCCTGAACGAAATCCCGATCGGCGGAGAAGGCGGTTGGGACATTCTCACGGTCGATCCAGATGCGCGCCGACTCTACCTTTCACACGCGACGAAAGTCGTCGTCGTTGATCTCAAGCAGAACGCGGTCGTCGGCGAGATCACCGATACACCGGGTGTTCACGGCTTCGTGGTAGCGCCGGCGCTGCAGCGCGGCTTCTCGTCGAACGGCAAAGAAGCGAAAGTCAGCGTGGTTGATCTCAAGACATTCAGCACTATTTCCAAAGTGGGCACCGGGGAAAATCCCGACGCGCTCCTTTACGAATCGCGGCGGGGTCAGGTCTACGTCTTCAATCACACTGGAAAATCGGCGACTGTGATTGACGCAAAGACCGCGAACGTCGTGGCCACCATTCCGCTCGGTGGGAGTCCGGAGTTCGCTGTCGCCGACAGCACAGCAAGACGGATTTACTGCAATCTCGAGGACAAGAACGAGGTCGTTGTCATCGACACAGCGAAGCACGAAGTTGCCGCGCGTTGGCCGCTCGCACCTGGCGAGGAGCCGACCGGCATCGCATTCGACGGCGCGCATCATCGATTGTTCGTCGGTTGTCATAACAAAATGATGGCGATGGTCGACACCGAAACGGGTAAGATAGCTGGGACGGTGCCGATCGGGTCCGGCGTCGATGGCTGTGCGTTCGATGACGCGACGCAGCTTGCGTTCGCGTCGTGCGGCGAGGGCACAACCACGGTCGCGAAAGAGGAAACACCGCAGAAGTTGACGGTTGTGCAAACGCTCAACACAGAGCGCGGTGCACGAACGATGGCGCTCGATCCTCAGACGCATCGGATCTATTTGCCCTCGGCGCAATTCCAACCGCCGCCGCCCGCCTCACCCGGTGCCTCGCCAGCGCGCCCGATGATCGTGCCGAATACCTTGAAGATTCTCGTCTACGAGCCAACTGCCGCGACGAAGCGATAATCTTTCGGGTTATCGCGGTACGGATATCGGCTCCGCGATTCGACTCGACTCCGCCGAATTCATAGGAGATCAGCGCAGAGTTGTGGCTCGCGGGGAGTTTGCTTTGCCGGCCATAAAGGAATCTTCCGGCGACCGATTCGCCGATGGCTGCGTACTAGATTGGCGAAAAAGGAGATGAGTCTTGCTGGTCTCTCCGGTCGTTCGGCAGACGTCAGCGAAGGGCGCACGATTGCGCGGCTTCATCGCTGCTCGAACTTTCCGGCACCCGCCAGTAGGAAATGGCAACGACAATGATAGTTAGGGGGAGATTGATGAAGAAGACCGCGCGCCAGGAAAAGTGTTCGACCAGCCAGCCGCCGAGCACCGGGCCAATCGCGGCGGTCATCGCGCTGAAGCCGAACCACGTGCCAATGGCGCAGCCACGATCTGCTTCGCCGAATGAGCTG
>DASYVG010000422.1:0-2219 GCA_035937255.1 Chthoniobacterales bacterium
CATCCCGTTACCGCCCTTGGGACTCTTTACGCTTTTGAAGCGCAACAGCCCCATACCACTGCATCGAAACAGGAAGGGCTGCGTCGTTTTTATCCGCATCTCTCGACCGATGACACCTACTTTCGCGCGCACATGAACGAAGATCATGAAGCCGCCATTCTCTTGCGCAAGATGGAGGGGCTTTCACCTGCCGCGCAGGAAAAGTCTCTGGCCGCCTGCGAAGCAATGTCGCAGGCTTTATGGGACGCGCTTTCCGGGATCGACGCGACGAGCTAATCGCTGCGCGGCACATCTCAACGCGACGATCGTGCAGACTGTTCGAGGGCTTCATCACGTTACCGCGATCTCCGGGCCTGCGCAGGAGAATCTTGATTTTTACGCGGGGGTTCTCGGCATGCGCCTCGTCAAGCGCAGCGTGAATCAAGACGACCCGGGGACGTATCATCTCTTTTACGCCGATGCCGAAGGTCATCCCGGCACAGATCTAACTTTCTTCCCGTGGGCGCAGATGGCGCCGAGCCGCCCCGGTCACGGTCTCAGCACCGAGGTGTCACTCGCCGTTCCACCCGGCAGTCTGAGTTTTTGGGAAATGCGCCTGGAGGAAAAAGGGGTGCGCAAAATTGCACGTGAATCTCGTTTCGCTCGTGAAGTTCTGACCTTCATCGATCCGCACGGCATGAGCGTCGCGTTGGTCGCAAACGAGGAGGCGATGACGCGCCCGTTCGCGCGTTGGGAGGGCAGTCCCATTCCAACGGAGCAGCAGATTCGCGGGCTGGAAAGCGCGCGCATGGTGGTGCGAGATCTCGCGCCGACGGCGCAGTTTCTGGTAAACGCGATGGGCTTTCGCCTGCTCGGCTCCGAAAATGGCTGGGAACGCTATGGCGTCGAGAGTGCGCGTTCCGGCCATTACCTCGACGTAGGGGAATCGCCTAACGACAACCGCGGTGCCTGGGGCACGGGCAGTATTCACCACCTCGCCTGGCGCGTGGACGATGAAGCGCACCAACTGGAGGTACGCGAGTTGGTTTGGAATGGCGGCGCTCGGCCAACCCCAGTGATCGACCGCTTTTGGTTCAAATCCGTTTACTTCCTATCGCCGGGCGGAGTCCTTTTTGAACTCGCGACCGATGGTCCGGGCTTCGCCGTCGACGAAGACCGGGCGCGTCTGGGCGAGTCGCTGGTGTTGCCGCCATGGCTTGAGTCCGACCGCGGAACGATCGAAGCTGCTTTGCCAAAACTCTCCCCGCCGGAAAACTAACGAACCTCATGAACCGAACTCACATCAAGTGGCTCCCGATCCTCCTCGCGGGAATCTTCTTCGCCTATCAGTATTGCAGCTCCGAGAAATACGTGAATCCCGAGACGGGACGCAAAAGTCACGTCGGGATGTCGGCGCAACAGGAAGCCGCCCTCGGATTTCAGGGTTATCAGCAGGTCCTCTCGCAATCTCAGACGATCGATTCCGGCCCGGAATTAGAGATGGTGAAGCGGGTGGCGAGTCGGCTCGCCACGGCCACAGGCCAGGCCGGCAGCGGTTTTGACTGGCAGGTTTCGCTCATCCGCGATGGGAAAGTGAATGCCTTTTGTCTGCCGGGCGGCAAGATCGTCGTTTACACAGGGATTCTGCCCGTGGCACAAAACGAAGCGGCGCTCGCGACCGTGCTCGGGCACGAGATGGCGCACGCTACCTCGCGGCATGGCGCGCAACGCGTGCTGCAACAGAATCTGATGCAAACCGCGCTCACGGGAGTGGCCGCTTCGCTTTCCGACATGGATTACGGCAAACAGCGCGTGGTCATGGGGGCGCTTGGCGCGGGTGCGCAATTTGGCGTGCTAATGCCGTTCGGCCGCGAACACGAATCGGAGGCGGACCACGTCGGGCTCATCTACATGGCGCGCGCCGGTTATGATCCCCAGGAAAGCATTCGCTTCTGGAAACGAATGGAATCCACGGGAGGAAATCAGCCGCCGGAATTCATGTCGACGCATCCATCCCATGGACGGCGGATCGAGCAATTGGAATCCTGGATGCCGGAAGCGCTCAATGAATATCAACGCTCGCAGCAGCAGCGGTGATCGGAGTGTCCGCATCTGCAATCGAACGACCTCTGTCTGGCTTGCGCGCAATCCGGCGCGTCCCCGATCCCACATCCGGTCGATTCGAAGAAACGAGGTGTCAGCGGGGTGCCGCGAAACGGTCTTGATAGCGCGTTCGGCTC
>DASYVG010000423.1:0-2805 GCA_035937255.1 Chthoniobacterales bacterium
GGCCGCGTCCGGTTCGCCCAGGCGATATTCTTGAGCTCGAATGCGAGATCATGGAGGTGCGGCCATCGCGTTCCAAACCGGATCGTGGCGTGATTCGCGTGCAAAATGTCACGCGCAACCAAAATGGTGAGATCGTGCAGAGTTTCACGGCGTCCGTCCTCGTCCGCCGCCGCCCGATCACATAAGGCAGGAGTCGTTCATTGTCCGAGGGCGATCGCGTGGCAGCGCGCGAGATCCAGCTTGCCCGAAGCGAGCGTAGGAATCGCCGGCACCATACGCACGACGCGCGGAATCCAGAGATTGGGAAGACCGTTTTCGGCCAGTCGTGTGCGCAGCGTCGCCAGGTCGATATCGATGCTGCTGATGAGCACGAGCGTTTCACCCTTTGCTTCGTCGGGAACGCCGAGCACGCAGATTACGCGGTCCATCTTTCCCTCGAGTTGCAGAGTAGCCGCGATCTCTCGTTCGACCGCTTCGTGCGCCACCATCTCGCCAGCGATCTTCGAGAAACGTGAGAGGCGCCCGTCGATGTAGAGAAAGCCATCTTCATCGAAGCGCCCGAGATCCCCGGTTTTAAACCAACCGTCTCGCAGCACGGCTGCGCTGCGCTCCGCGTCGTCGAGGTAACCTTCGAAAATATTGGGACCGCGCAGCCAGAGCATGCCAGAATCGTGCAGCGAGAGTTTCTCGCCCGTTTCCGCTGCGCGAATTTCAGCCGCGATTCCGGGCGCCAGCTTTCCGGTCGAGCCGAGCCGGCTGGAGGGTTGCACCATCTCGCCGCGCTTTGCCTTCGGTTCAGGGAGATTGACGCTCACGACCGGCGACGTCTCCGTAAGTCCGTAGCCTTCGAGCACGCCTTTGCCGAATTTTTCTTCAAATGATGTGGCGAGCGCCGCGGGCAGCTTCTCCGCACCGGTGATCACCAGCCGCAGTGTCCGCAGCTGTGTCGCTTCGGCTTTGCGCAGGTAGGCGCGCAGAAAAGTCGGCGCGGCCAGCATAATTGTGGCGCGGAATTTTTCGGCCAACGCGGCAATCTTTCCCGCCTCGAGCGGGTTCGGGTAGGTGAGAGTTCGAACTCCTTCGATCAACGGATACCACAGCGTCACGGTGCAGCCGAAGCTGTGAAAGAAAGGCAGGAAAGCGAGAATCAAATCATCCTCGCGCGCGTCGAGCATGGCGGCGAATTGCGCGACATTGCCGAGGATATTGCGGTGGGTAAGCGGCACGCCTTTCGGCGCGGCCGAACTTCCGCTCGTGAAGAGCAGAATCGCTTCGGCCCGGTCGCCTTGTTTTGGTATTCCGAGCGAATTTGCCAGCAACCGCGTTGGCAACACGAGGCCGGCGATCCACCAGCGCAAGATCGCAAGCTTCAGCGGAGGTAACGCATCCTCGAGGTTTATGACATTGGGCGTCCACGGAAAATCCTGGAGCCGCTTCGCCATCGCGTGCGCGGAGATGATGGTGCGCAAGCCAGCTTGTGCGGTGGCGGACTCGATCGCATCGCCTGAGCTGGTGAAGTTGAGATTCACCGGCACTTTCCCGGCGAGGATCACCGCGAGATTCGCCAGCACGCCGCCCTTCCCGGGCGGCAAGACGATGCCGATTCTTCTTTCCGGGTTTTTATGAATTATCTCCCGGCTCAGCGCTGCGGCCGCGCCGAGCAGCTTCCCGCGAGAGAGCTCCGAACAGTCAAATCCATCAACCACGGCGGTGCGAAACGGGTTCCGCTGCAGTCCACGCAGACAGGCGCGCGCCAGATTCTGCCGGAGAATGGGCCGTTCGCTGAAACAAAACTCGCCCAGTTTCAGGAGTTCTTCGCGAACGGCAGCAAGATCCGCCGCCTCCGATGAAAGCGGTTTTCCAAACGCGACCAGGACTCTGTACGGAATTCGGCGCGGCAGTTTCGTAAAAAAGCGTCCGCCTTGAAACGAGAAAATTGAACCCCAGAGCTGATCCAACCAGACAGGCACAACCGGTGCGGCGCCTTCTCGCGCGACTATTTCGTACCCGCGGCGGAGGCGGAGGAGTGTTCCGGACCGGCTGAGTTGACCTTCCGGAAACAGGCAAACGATTTCGCCGGCGCGAAGCCGTTCTGCCGCGAGCTCGATACCCCGCTTCGCCTGACGCGCCGTGATCGGGATGCAACCAGCCGTGCGAAGGAAAGGGCGCAGGAGCCGATTCCGATAAAAACTCTCGTCGATGACGAACCGGATGCGACGCGGGCAAGCCAGCTGTAAAACAATCGCATCGACCCAGGTAATGTGATTCGGCAGAAGCAGAAATCCGCCCGCCGGAAGATGCTCGCGACCGGTCGCGCGCACTCGATAAAAGATTCTTCCGATGGCTAGCCCGAAGGAATACAGAACTCGTTCCGCGAGAGATGAGGGCGCCATCGTTTAGGGTTTACAATCAGCGCATTGCCTCGTGCAATCGGCAAGTTCGATGGGGTTGACGATTTCAGAGCGCAAACCGGGCGCACGAGCCGCACTCGCGCTGTTGCTCGGCATCAACATTTTCAATTACATTGACCGTCAGATACTCTCCGCGGTCGAACCTGAGATTCGGCGCACGTTTTTTCCGCCTAACGACTTGAACGCGATGGCCAAAACAGGCGCGCTCGGGATGGTATTTCTCGTTACCTACATGATCTCTGCGCCGCTCCTGGGGTGGCTCTCGGATCGTTTTTCGCGCTGGGTGGTAATCAGCACCTGCGTCATTCTTTGGAGCCTCGCGAGCGGCGCGTCGGGACTCGCCGCGACTTTCGGCATTCTGGTCGCCACACGAATTTTCATTGGCATCGGCGAG
>DASYVG010000424.1:0-6158 GCA_035937255.1 Chthoniobacterales bacterium
GACGAGAATCCCGTCCCCCATGTAGTTATCGATTATGCCGCCATGCCGCGCGATGACGCGTCCGATTTGGTGGTAGTTTGTCTTCCGCCTCGGCCTCGCGGAATTGGTCTGTGCCGCTGACGATTTCATTCAGCTCACCAAGCAATTCGCTCTGCTGATTGATCAGTAGTTTCGAGTAGCCGACGATATCGATGAACAAAACGTGTCCGATCTCGAGATGAAGATCCGGTTTACGCTCGGGGACCATGGAACCGATGCCCGCAGAATCGCAAGCCCGGGAAGCCAGGTCAATTCAATCGCCGCCGCTCCACTGGCTGGCGCAACGCCAGTCCACCGCGTAAACCTTCCTGCTTCAGGTCAGAAAGCGTTTAGGGGGTGATGACAACACTCAGGAGCGCACGGAGTGGATTGAGTGGCGCGAGGCGCCCTCGTGCCGCAATCGGCGTCTCACCGATAGGCATCTTCGTTTCGCTGCGAGGGTTACAGAAGTTGCTCCAGAACGCGCAGCCAGTTGCCGCGCAGGATCTTCTCAATCTGCTCGTCGCTGAAACCGCGCTCGATCAATTTACGAGTCAGGTTGCGGGCATGCGCATGGTTGCTCAGGTCCGGGATAAAATGTGGCGTAGTGAGTTTCGGTTCTAATTCTTCCCGTTCGGCAACGGGCAATTGCCGCCAGAGGAATCCGCAAAAATCAAAGCCGATCCCTACCCCATCGATCCCAATGAGATTGGCGACGTGCTCAATGTGATCGACGTAACGATCGAGCGTGGCCTCCTCCTTTTTCGAGCCAACGAGTATTGCGTTGATGCCGATGACGCCGCCACGCGCACCGACCATTTTGATTTGATCGTCGCTAATATTGCGCTCGATATTGTAGAAGTGACGCGCGTTCGTATGGGATACGATCAGCGGCTTCGTCGTCAGCGCGCAGATTTCTTCGAAGCCAGCCGGATTGATGTGCGCGAGATCGATGACGATCCCGAGTCGTTCACATTCGCCGACAAGTTTCCGCCCAAAAGTGGTCAACCCATGAGGTGGCGAACCGCTGGCGGCAAAGATTCCGCCCGCCGCCGCTGCGTTCGCCCGGGCGTGAGTCAGCGATATTGCGCGCAAACCAAGCTCGTAAAAGATCCGCAGCAAGCTGAGATCGTCACCGAGCGGCTCGGCTGCTTCCATCGTCAGCAGAAGCCCGATGCGCCCTTCCACCTGCGCCCGACGAATATCGGCAAGTGTTTTGCAGAGCATCAGGCGCGGCGTGACTTCCAATTCCTGGTAGAGAAGCGCGACCTGATCAAGCCCAACTCTCAGCGCTTGATCGGGCAGATATTGATCCTCGATATAGATAGCCGCGCCGAGCAAACCGATGTGACCAGCCTCAAACTCAGGCAGGAAATCCGTCGAGATAACGTTGCTGCGCGCTTGATTCAAAAAGAGACCGAGCGGAAGATCGAAGTGCATATCGATCAGTCCGGCTGCGTGTAAACGCGACACTCGTTCTTCGACGGGATTAGCCGAGTTCATGCGGGAAGACATCGCCGAAGCATCGAGCGCGATGCTGCAGGACGCGAAACAGAGTTTCAAGCAACGGTTGCGGTCCTAAACTTGCATCGCGCCGCGTTGAAGAGCGAGACGCGCAGCCGTATGGTCATAGTTAAACCAAACGGAAGTTCGTGACGAGAAGATCCCGTCACCAGCACGCTTGAAGCGTCGCTTCCCGGAACGCGGCGGGAAGCCGCGTCTACTTCGCGCGACGAACTTGTTTTCTGTTTTCGCGGGGCGCGAGGCCGCATAGATTAACGCAGTGAGCTACCAGGTTTTCGCGAGAAAGTACCGGCCGCAGACGTTCGACGATCTCGTCGGCCAGGCGCACGTCACGCGCACGCTTAAGAACGCGGTCGAGCAAAACCGGCTGGCGCACGCGTATCTTTTCGTCGGGCCGCGCGGCATCGGAAAAACATCGACGGCGCGGATCCTGGCGAAGGCGCTGAATTGCGTTCACGGGCCGACAATAACTCCCTGCGGTGTTTGCGACAGCTGCAAGGAAATCACCGGCGGAAACAGCCTCGATGTGCTCGAGATCGATGGCGCGAGCAACAATGGTGTCGAGCAGGTGCGCGAGTTGCGCGATAACGTGCGTTACGCGCCGAGCAAAGGGCATTACAAAATCTACATCATCGACGAAGTGCACATGCTGACGGCGGCGGCGTTCAACGCGCTGCTCAAGACGCTCGAGGAACCGCCGCCGCATGTGAAGTTCATTTTCGCGACGACCGAACCGCAGAAGGTTTTGCCGACAATTCTGAGCCGCTGTCAGCGTTTCGATCTGCATCGGATTCCGGCGAATTTAATCGCGGACCATCTTCAATTCATTGCGGGCCAGGAAAAGATCACGCTCGAACCGGCGGCGGCGCATGCGATCGCGAAAGGGGCCGATGGCGGATTGCGCGATGCGGAGTCGATGCTCGATCAGCTGGTCTCATTCTGCGGTGAAAAGATCGCTGAGTCCGACGTCTTGAACGTCTTCGGATTTACCAGCGAACAAACAGTCGCCCGTTTCACGGAGCAGATTTTGCGCGCCGAGACCGCGGGCGCGCTCGACCTGCTGCACAGCGAAGCCGCCAATGGCAAAGACATGATGAAACTCATGTCGGATTTGATCGCGTATCTGCGAGATCTGCTGATTTACAAAGTAAAGCCGGAGGCGGTGGCGGATGAATTTAATCCGGAACTGAGTGCGAAGTTGCAGACGCAGGCGGGGCTGATCGAAACAGATCGGCTGTTGGAATTAATCGACCAATTTGCGGGAGCCGAAGGCAGGATGAAGTGGGTTCCAAACAAAAAACTTCATTTTGAGGTCGCTGTCATCAAAGCGATTCAGACGCTCGGAGAGGTCACCCTCCATGAAGTGATCGAAAACCTCTCCGCGCTGCGCGAAGGCAAAGCTGCCCCCGCTCCGAAGCTCGGGTACGCTCCGGTCGAGGTGGCGCAGCGCGAAACAAAATCGCGCGCCGACGTTCCGCCTGAAAGATCGGCTAAACCTCTTCCTAAAGTTCCGCCACTCGCAGCCGCGGCGGCGGAAACGAAAGCGGTTGAGCCTTTCGACGCCGAGAAAACCTGGCAAAAAGCCGTGGAAACAATCCGAGCGCGCCGTCCGCTGATCCGTAGTTGGATTGAATCTGCGCGCGTGCTCGGCACGGACGGCATCAATTTCCTGCTCGGTTTTCCACCGGACCAGAAAACGGCGATGGAATCGATCGCGATGCCGAGGAATCGAGAATTCCTGGAGTCGCTCTTGAAAGAGATTACGGGCCGCGATTGGAAGATGAAGTTTAGCTTGAAAGAGGGCTTGCCGGTGGCCAACCCGTTGCCGGAAAGCGTTGCGTCCGAAAAAATTCCGCTTAAAAAAAGCGCCGACACGCAGGCCAACTTCAAGGATGATCCGCTCATTCGAGAAGCGCTGGAGATTTTTAAAGGCGAAATCAAATCCGTCACCGACTGACCGTTATGAACCTGAACAAGTTGATGAAGCAGGCGCAGAAGATGCAGGAACAAATGGCCAAGACGCAGGCTGAACTCGAGGACAAAACCGTCGAGGTGCAGGCAGCAGGCGGAAAGGTGACGGTCGTCGCGAACGGCGCGGGCGACGTGATTTCGCTGAAGATCGCGAAGGAGATTGTCGACCCGGAGGACGTCGAGTTTCTGGAAGAAGCCGTGCTGAGCGGCGTAAAGCAGGCGATCGAGCAAGGCAAGGCACTCGCCAGTTCCGAGATGTCGAAGATTACCGGCGGCCTCGGCGTGGCCGGACTGGGGTTATAGATTCAGTCGAGCTGGCGGCATTCACACCGGTGCCGGTGGAACACACAGACAGCGCCGATACCTAACGAGTCCATCGTCTCACTCAGACGCGCGTAGCCTTCTCCAAGCTGGGCATGTGAATGCGCATCGGACGCGGTTGTGAACGGAATTCCCTCTTCCATGGCGAGACGAATGATTTCCGTGGAGGGATAAAGTTCCCCGACCGGTTTCCGCCAGCCGGCCGTGGAGAGCTCGATCGCCAGACCGCGGGAACGAATCATCGCCAGTGTCTCGGCGACAAGCGCGTCGATCGGAGCGTCCGATCGATATCCATGGATCTTGATCAAATCCAAATGTGACAGGCAGTCGATCAGGCCCGAACCGGCGATCTCGCGGACGCGTCGAAAATAATCCGCGTAAATTTCATCGATCGGGCGACCGGCAAATTGTTGCGCGCCCTCCGGAACGCTGTCGAACATCTGATCGTCGCGCTCGAGAAAATGAACAGAACCAAGAACGAAGTCGAGGCGATCCCAATTCACCTCCACCCATTTTCTGCCGGCAGCGGATGTTTCGGGATCGTTATCCAGTTCGATGCCCGCGCGGATTTGGATGTCGGGATTCGCTTCGCGCAAGCGGTCGATTTCGTCGAAACCGATTCCGGCATGGTAGCGATCGTGATCGGTGAACGCGATCTCGGTGAGGCCGCGTGCCCGGGCCGCATCAACCCACGGCTGCAATAACGCGCGCGTGTACGGCTGCACCCGATGCCCTTGCGGGTGCATGTGGTAATCCGAGAACAAGCGCAAGAGGCGTGGGCTGCTACGGCGCGGTCAGAAACTTTTGCCGGACCCTAACCTCCGGATATTTCGGGAAGAAGACTTCCGCGATGAAAACTTTATTCGGCATCAGCTCGCGCGTCGCGATGGTCTCGTTGTATTCGACATGCTCCTGCGGGTTGATAAAGACGGTGCCGGCCTGCTCTCCGAAGGCGTGGTTGTCGGACCATTTTGCCAGCACGGTGTCGTTG
The DNA here is from genome assembly GCA_035937255.1 of Chthoniobacterales bacterium. GTDB lineage: Bacteria > Verrucomicrobiota > Verrucomicrobiia > Chthoniobacterales > UBA10450 > JACCXL01. The sequence continues at coordinate 4,826 of DASYVG010000424.1, forward strand.
CCGTTGAGCAGATAGATCTCAATCCGCTGATCGCTGGAAAAATCGAGTGCCACCGGACGCTTGGAAGTGTTGGTGAGCATCGCGCGAACTTCCAGTTGCCGAACCTCCGAGAGCTTAACCGGTTGCGGCGAGAGCTGCACTTCCAGAACGAGACCCCGCAAACGCGCGTCTTTATAAAGAGGCGTGGCGGAACCGGAGCGGAATGGATGGATGACGCGACTGAAAAAACTGCGTTTCTCGGTCCGCGATGCAGCGTTTGGATCTTGCGCGCCTGCGTACCCGGCAGCGAGGGCAATCAAGATGAGCGCGGGGAGGTAGCGCTTCATGGGCCGGTTAATCACCAGACGTTGCAAATCGTGTCAAACCCTTTATCAATCGCGCATGCGGACCGCCCTGGCGATTGTGCTCCTGCCACTCCTGGCCGTGACCACGCTTTCCGCGGGAAAGCGTCATTGTACCCTGCGACTGCATGTGGAGGGAAATGCGAACGATGGAGCGGTTTTCTCGACGCAGTTGAAATCGCAATACACCGGCAAGGAAGTCGTGATCCAAAAGATCGCCAGCGTTTCCGAAAATGATGTGGTCGCTTTTTATCCCCTCCCGGCGGCAGACGGAACGTTCGGCGCGCTTTTCCAGCTGGATGAGCACGGCAAGCTGGCGCTCGACACGCTCAGCATTGAAAAGAGAGGAACGGACCTGTTCGTCTTCGTGAACGGCCGGCCGTTGACAGAATTTCAGATTGATCGGCGAATCTCAGACGGAAAAATTTACATCGCTTCCGGGCTGACGGCGGCGGACATCGAAGCGATGAAGAAAGACTGGCGCGTCATCGGCCAGCGCCGGAAGTAGAGAATGCGCGCCGGATTGGTCCGCGTCCGGCTGGCGCTGTTTGTCGGCTTGCACGCGGCGAGCCGACTATTCGGAGCGACGGCCTTGGATCTTGCATTGCCGACGGACAACGACGCCATTTTTCACGGCGGCGGCGCGGAGTTCTACCAGTATATTGAGCGCGACTACAAGGGTGTGAAATCAACGCCGTGGGAAGGCGGCCGCTACGGCTTCGTACGCAACCCCGCCGAAACTTCGGTCGGCCTCGTCTATACTCGTTTCCATGAAGGCATCGACATTCGTTGCCTCCACCGGGATGCGCGCGGCGAACCACTGGACGAAGTCCACGCCATCGCTACGGGCAAAGTCGTTTACACAAACCTGGTCCCCGGTTTCTCGAATTACGGCAACTATATAGTGATAGAGCATCAGTGGGACGATTCTCCTTATTACAGCCTCTACGGACACCTCAGTGTGGTGAATGTGAAGTCCGGCCAGCAGGTGC
>DASYVG010000425.1:0-1990 GCA_035937255.1 Chthoniobacterales bacterium
AAAGAACTATAACAAGATGAAGCAGGCCCAGCTGCAGGCGCTGACGCCCGATTGGAATTGGTCGGACTACTTCAATGCGATCGACTTGAAGGAGCCGGGCGACATCGACGTTGGGCAGCCGGATTTTTTTAAAGCCGCTAACGACGTGTTTAAAACCGCGGGACTGGACGATTGGAAAACCTATCTCCGCTGGCAACTCGTTCACGCGCTCGCGCCGGCGCTCTCCCATGATTTCGTGGATGAAAACTTCGCCTTTTTCAGCACGACGCTGACCGGCGCGCAAAAACTGAAGCCTCGTTGGAAACGAGTGGTGGCAGCCACCGACGAGGTCTTGGGTGAGGCGCTCGGGAAGCTTTACGTGGCCGATCATTTCCCGCCGGAAGCGAAGGCGCGCGCGCTCGAGATGGTGAACAATTTGAAAGAAGCTCTCGCCGATCGCATCAAGACGCTGGAGTGGATGGACGAACCGACCAAGCAGGAAGCCTTGAAAAAGCTGGCCGCGTTCACGGTCAAAATCGGTTACCCGGATAAGTGGCGCGATTATTCACTCCTGCAGATCGATCACGGCCCCTATGTGCTGAATCTGGCGCGGGGTGAAAAGTTCGCGCAGGACCGCGAGTTTAAAAAGATCGGGAAACCGGTCGACCGCTCCGAGTGGGGCATGACACCGCCGACGGTGAATGCTTACTACAATCCAAACCTGAACGAGATCGTATTTCCGGCCGGCATTATGCAGCCGCCCTTCTTCGATCCAAAAGCAGATGACGCCGTAAATTATGGTGGAATGGGCGCGGTGATCGGCCATGAGATGACCCACGGCTTTGACGATCAGGGCCGGCAATACGACGCCGTCGGCAACCTGCGCGACTGGTGGTCGAAGGAATCGGCCGAGGCCTACAAGAAACGCTCCCAGGGTATCGTCGCGCAGTATGCCGCCTACGAGCCACTGCCCGGCGCGCACATCAATGGCGAGCTGACTCAGGGTGAGAATATTGCCGACGTCGGTGGCGCAAAGCTCGCGTATACCGCGTTGCAGAAAGCGCTGGCGAAGAATCCGGAGGCAGCCCAAAAAAAGATCGACGGGTTCACGCCGGAACAACGTTTCTTCCTCGGCTTTGCGCAAATCTGGCGCTCCAATCAACGCGACGCAGACGTGACGCTTCGGCTCAACACCGATCCGCATTCCCCGGGGCGCTTCCGCGCGAACGGCCCGCTGTCGAACATGCCGGAGTTCCAAAAGGCGTTCAATCTGCCGGACAACTGCCCCATGGTGCGGCCCGCCGACCAGCGCGTGAATATCTGGTAGTCGTCAGGCGTTCGGCCAAACTCGAGCCGCCGCCGGTCGCGCCAGCCGCGCGCGCCGCGGTTTCGTTTTGTGCGGGCGTGCTTTTGTCACGCTTTTTGCCATTCCGAGCGGCGCTCGAACCGCCTCGCTATTCTTGTGCGACCTTACCGCCCCACGAAAGAATTTTCGCTTTTGTGCCCGCAGCTTCAGCCTCCTTGATCCTCCCGGCCCGGTTGTAAAACAAGGACAGGCTCGTCCAGCCGATTTGGTCGTTAGGCCGAAGTGCCGTCGCCTTTGTGCCCGCTTCGATCGCTTCGTCGAAACGGCCGATTTTCATCAACGCCATCCCGAGTGCGTGCCAGCCATCGAAGAAGGCGGGATCGAACTCCACACACTGACGGTATTTGTCGACAGCGCTCTCTAGTTCCCCAATCGCGAGGTCGCCATTCGCGTCGTCGAAAAGTTCTTCCAGCGCAGGCATCAGGGACAGGTCAGCGGTGGGACGAATTAACTATTCTCCTGCTGGACGCCGGCAGCGTGTCGCCGGTCGCGCAGCCATTCGTAAAAAACCACCGTGCGCTTGCCGCGAAGAAAGCGCGCATCGAAGATCGCCTTCCCTTGCTCGTACTGGGCGGGATCAATCGGCTCACGCTTTTGCAAAACAGCCACGAGGCCACCGGACTCGGTCGGAATGAATTCGCTCGC
>DASYVG010000426.1:0-2050 GCA_035937255.1 Chthoniobacterales bacterium
AGACTTGTGCCTGAACCCGAAATGGGATCGTGAGCGCCAGCAACGCAACGGTGCCGATCGCGGTGAAAAGCAGCAGCGGAGAACGAACCGACATCAAGCGACGCATCAGGACCGTGAAAGGGTAAAGCAGCCACGCAAACAAATAGCCAAAGGCGAGCGGCGTAAAAATCAGCATCAGTAACAAGAGAAGCGCAAATTCGATCGCGTCGGTCTCTGCCGTTCGGCGGCGTCTGCCTGGCAAAACAGCGACGTATATCAAGCCGGCCAGCAGGGCGGTTACGCCGATCAATTTGTTCACGGTGGAGAATCGGAAGTCGGCAACATTGGCGTAGACCGGTCGGTGCGGCTCGTATTTATCGTCGTAGTCCACGTGCCGAAGCAGGCGATTCGCCACTCCGAAGATGGATTGATTTTTCCACGCGTTACTCCGACCGGCACGTTGCCCGAGGCCTTTCTCGTCATACTTGAACAACATGCCTTCGGTCCAACGCTGCAGATCCGTCCGGGTCTGAGCTGATCCGCGCACCGCGAATGGGAGCGCCACGAGGAGGAGCGTGAGCGTCGCCACCAAACTGGCAGCTGCAATCCAATAGCGGCGATAAAGCAGGTAGAGAATCGCAATGACCGGGAACGCTTTAATTCCAGCGGCCACTCCGATCAGCACGCCGGCGGCGATCTGCCGCTTACGTCGAAGCGCGGCGAACGCGGCCAGCATGAGCGCGAGCAGAAGCAGCGTCGGCTGGCCGAGAAGGAAATTTCCCCAAACGAAGAGAAGGATGATCGCGTTTGGAACCAGATAGAGCAGCAATGGCGTGGACTCATTTTTCCCGTCGGCCAGGCGCACCGAGAGCAGCATGCTGCTGATCCACGCCGCCGCGTTCAGCAAGACGAGCGCAACGATCAGTCCGATCTGACCGAGTGCGCTGACCGGAGCGAGAAAAAGCGCGCACGATGGCGGATACATGAAGTCGAACTTCTGCAGCCGCATATCCGGATAAATTTCGCGGCCGTGCCATGCGAGCTGACCGGTCTGATACCACAGCTCATAATCTTTGATGCTGTGGCCGCGAAAAGCGTGCAGGACCGGGACGAGCGCGAAGGTGACAGCGGCGCAGCTAAATACCCAGACAGCAGCGCGGCGCGTCGTCGCCCGGTCTGACCACGCGATCAGATTTTCCCACCCACTTCCCGCCGGGACAACATTCACGCTGCGACCGACTCGGTGCCGGTTTCGAGCAGACTGGGTGGGCGATGTTTGTGCCACTCGGTGCTCTGCTCATAGGCGTAGGCCAGTTGCAGAATGCGTTCTTCGTCGAGCGCTGGGCCAACAAGCTGCAAACCGATCGGAAGCTTCGCGTCCCCGATCCGTGCGAATCCGCACGGCAGACTGATACCGCAGATTCCAGCAAGATTTCCCGCGTTCGTGAAGATATCCGCGAGATACATCTGCAACGGATCGGAAGTGCGTTCGCCGATTTTAAAAGCGGGCACCGGAGACGTAGGCGAGATCAGGGCATCAACTTTTGCGAAAGCGTGGGCGAAGTCCTGGCGGATGAGCTCGCGAACCTTCTGAGCGCGCAGGTAATAAGCGTCATAATACCCCGAGCTCAGGACGTAAGTCCCAAGGATGATGCGGCGCTTTACCTCCGCCCCGAAACCTTCCGCGCGCGTCCGTCCGTAATGATCGAGCATGCTTTTCGCGTCCGGAGCGCGGTAACCATATCGAACGCCGTCAAACCGCGCGAGGTTGGCCGATGCTTCCGCCGTGGCAATGATGTAATACACGGTGATTGCGTCATCGGTGTGCGGCAGACTAACGTCGACAATTTTCGCGCCTAACGACTCAAACTGTCTGACGGCTGCATCCACGGCCGACTTCACCTGCGGGTCGATCCCCTCCAGCATGTATTCTTTTGGCAAACCGAGCCGCATCCCGCGGATTTCCTTTCCCAGAGCAGCTGTGTAGTCCGGAGCAGCGCGATCGAAGCAGGTGCTGTCGCACGGATCCGGTCCGGCAATCGCGTTCAGGATCAGGGCCGCGTCGCGCACA
>DASYVG010000427.1:0-3413 GCA_035937255.1 Chthoniobacterales bacterium
CCGGAGAGCGGTCCGTTTGCAAATAAACGATGCCGAACTCTATCTACGCACTGATCCTGGCCGGCGGAAGTGGGGAGCGATTCTGGCCCCTCAGCCGGCGCGCGCGCCCGAAGCAACTACTTCGCCTAGTCTCGGAGCAGACGTTGCTGGAGGATACGATCGCGCGCCTGGATGGCTTCGTGCCCTCCGACCGAATTCTCGTTCTCACGAACGTCGAGCAGGAAGCGGCCGTGCGCGAGTTGCTACCGCATCTGCCGCGGCAGAACATCGTCGCGGAACCATCGAAACGTGATACTGCCGCCGCCATCGCGCTGGGTGCCGGATGGGTGGCGGCGCGCGATCACCGCGCCACGATGATTGTGCTTCCGGCCGATCACGTCATCAAAGATAGGGCCGGCTTTCAGCAGACGATGCGCGCGGCGGCGGCGGCGGCGAACGAAAGCGGGGCTCTCATTACGATTGGGGTCAAGCCGACGTGGGCGTGTCCTGGTTATGGCTACATCGAACTGGGCAAGCCGGCCCAACTGAGTGGAGAAGCGGCGCAGGCAACAGTCCACCGCGTCTTGCGATTTCGTGAGAAGCCGAACACTGATCTGGCCGAAACGTTCGTCGACCGTCGAAACGACTTCCGATGGAATGCCGGCATGTTCGTCTGGTCTGTGGCGACCGTGTTGAGCGAATTTAACCGGCACGCGCCCGAGCTGGGACGTTTCATCGCGCAACTCGGAGTGCCGGGGAAATTCGAACAAGCGCTCCAGGAACGATTTAGCACGCTGCCCAAGATTTCTTTCGACTACGCCGTCATGGAAAAGGCAGATCGCGTCCTGGTCGTCGAAGCGAGTTTCGATTGGGACGACGTCGGCACCTGGAAGGCGGTCGCGACTTACTTTGACACCGACAAGCAGGGAAACTCGGCCAACGGCCCGATCGCGGCGGTCGATTCAACAAACAACATTGTGTTCGACGAAACGGGCACAACGATAGCGCTTCTGGGAGTGCATAACTTGATTGTCGTGCGAACGAAGGACGCCGTCCTGGTATGTCATCGGCATCAGGCGGAGAAGATCAAAAATCTTGTCGGCCTGGTTCCAACTGAGCTGCAATGAACGAGCTTCAAATCAAACGCCGCGTGCTTGGGATCGATTTTGGTCAGGTAAGGATCGGGGTGGCAGTTTCCGATGAGCTCCAACTCCTCGCTCATCCAGTGGAAACGATCCCGGCCGTGCCGTTGAAAGTGGCGATCGCGCGCGTGGCCTCTCTGGCGAAAGATCGCGATGCCGAACGGATCGTGGTCGGCCTTCCGCGCCATCTTAACGGCAGCGCCGGCACCGCGGCCGGGGAGGCGCTCGCGTTTGCCGAGCAGCTGCGCATCATTGCGCCGTGCGAAGTAACAATGCACGATGAACGAATGACCACGGTCGCCGCGAATCGTGCGATGCGAGAGGCGGGTCGGAAAACGCGAGAGACGCGAGGCTATATCGATCAAGTCGCGGCGCAGGTGATCTTACAGAGTTACCTCGACCTCGCGACGGACGCGCTGCCTCCAGGTCTTCCGATCGAGTGATTTCGGAGCGGCTGAAACTCACCATCGCTTATGATGGTGCATCCTTCTCCGGCTGGCAGAGTCAGGCGAACGGCAACACGATTCAAGACTCGATGGAAGGCGCGTTCCGCCAGATCTGCGGACACCCCATACGCGTGCACGGATCAGGCCGAACCGACGCCGGCGTGCACGCCTTGGCCCAAACGGCGCACGCGGACGTGCCGCTGCGGGGGTGGCCGCCGCAGCGCTGGCTTGCGGCCTTGAACGGTTCGTTGCCGCCAAAGGTGCGCGTGACGCGATGCGCCACCGTTGCGAAGACGTTCCACGCAAGATTCGCCGCGAAAGGAAAGGTGTATCGCTATCGGATTTGGAACGCACGGGTGCTTCCCCCGTTCGAGCACGGCCGGGCCTGGCATGTCGCAGCGCCGTTGTCAGTCACCGACATCGTCGGTCACGCCAACACTTTCCTCGGCACACATGACTTCGCCGAGTTCGCCGCGAATCGTGGGCAGCCGATCGTTGACACCGTACGCACGATCCGCGCGGCGAAGGTTCGGTGCACTGGCGATTGCATCACAATCGAGTTCGACGGCGACGGCTTTCTCTACAAGATGGTCCGCTTGATGGTGGGCGCTGTAATCAGGACGGCGCTCGGCAAAGAGCCGGTGGCGCAATTATGGGCGCGACTGAAGTTGCAAGGCACGGAGAGCTCCCGTTTTGTCGCACCGGCGGAAGGTTTGTATCTGGTGCGCGTGCGCTACTGAGTCTGCGGTCCGAACACCGGCGAAGGGGATCCTGGCTTCACCTCTCGATGGCAGGAGAACTGCTTTTCTTGATCCGATAATGCCTGACCCCGACACGCCCACTGCGGAAACGAAGCAAAGTGGCGGCGTTTCCGAGAGCACCGCTCGCGGCAACGGGTGGCTCTTCAGTCAGCGTCATTTTCATCTAAAGCTTCTCTCTGGCACGGCGGTGGGAATTACAGTAATTGTTTTTCTGGCCGGTCTTTTCGTTTTCGTCACGCTGCGTAACCACCGGCAGGACGTGCTCCGGAAGCACACGATCGAAGTGCTGCGGCTGGGCAGCGTGATTGAAAACGACCTGGCCGCGCTCGAGACCGGGCACCGCGGCTATCTGCTGACCGGGAAGGCAAACTATCTGCAGCGATTCCAAGAACGAAGAGAGCTGGTGCAAAAGCGAAGCGAAGATCTAACCGGCTTAAACCTGGACAGTCCCATACAGCGCAAGCGCGTCATGAAGGTGCAGGAGATTGTGCAGAAATGGTTAAACTCGGTTGCCGTTCCCGAAATGAATGCGCGTCAGGCGAAACCGCCGACAGCGGAAGATCTGGCGCGGCATGGTGGCGATACGCCGCTGGGAAATTCGCTGCTCGATCAAGCGCGGGAGATTCTGCAGTCGCTGCAGGACGACGAGCAGATCGTGCTCAACCAGCGGGTGCGAGATCAGGAATTGGCTTCTCAAACAACCCAGATCCTCGACTTTATTCCTAAGCTGGAACGCAGCGTCGTGGAGATGGAGAAAGAGAAGCGCGGCTATCTTTTGACGGGTGACGCCGCTTTTTCGGAAGGATATCGTCGGGCCACGGCAGCGTTCTACAGCTATCACGGATATGTCACGATTCTGGTTGCCAATTCACCGGGCGAAGCGGAGTTGCTCGCGAAAATCCGAAAGAATGTTGAAAGCTGGATGAATAGCTCGGCCGCGCCCGAGATGGAGGCGAGACGCCTTGGCCGGGATCTCACTGCGCTCGCAGTCGCGGACAAAGGCGAGGCGCTTATGTCCGACATTCGTCGCCTGATCGGAGACTTCGAGAAAAATGAACTAAGCGCCTCCGAGACTCGCTCCGCTG
>DASYVG010000428.1:0-4227 GCA_035937255.1 Chthoniobacterales bacterium
TCACCTTTTCGAACGATCACTTCTGGCATGTTAAATCTCCTGAATTAAAAGCGGGGGGTGAGGAATTTGAGTCCGGACCGGCGGCAGCGAAAATACAGGCCCGCCGCCGAGGAGTCAACTCTTGTGAATAACTTTCCTCAGGAGGTCGCAGGCGCCTTCGCGCCAGCCGTTTTTTCCACAATTTCCCGGCGAAGCGAGCTGGTGCTGCTCCCGCGGGCCCGCGTCCACCAGAGCACGATGGGAGAGGCAATGAAGATGGATGAGTAGGTTCCAACGACGACGCCCACGATGATAGCCAGGGCAAAGTCATGGAGCACGGAGCCGCCGAAGAAGAACAGACATATAATCGGGATGAGCGTTACGGTGCTGGTCAGAATGGTGCGGCTCAACGTTTGGTTGATACTCTCGTTCATTATCTGCTCGATCGAGCCCTTGCGGCCGCTCGCCAGCCCTTCCCGTATTCGATCGTAAACAACGATGGTGTCATTAATCGAGTAGCCCGCAATCGTCAGGACGGCGCCAACCATCGTCAGCGTGAGCTCGCGGTGCAGCAGGGAAAACATTCCGACCGTGATCAGGACGTCATGGAGCAAGGCGACGATGGCGCCGATCGCAAACGATAACTCAAACCGGAACGTAACGAAGATCAGGATGCCGAGAATACCCAGGCCGAGCGCGATCAGTGAGCTGCGCGCCAACTCGCCACCGACGAGCGCGCCAACGCGCTCCGCACCTTCCACCTTGAATTGCGCCCCAGGCAGAGCGCTCATGACCTGTTTCTCGACCGCGTCGCTCGTATGCAGCGGCGTGCGCACCGTAATGTAATTCCTCGCTCCTTGCTCCGATTCTTGGATCGCTGCATCTGCGAGATTGATTTGCTTGAGCGCATCTCGCACCTGGCCGACGTCAATCGCTTGCGGCGAGCTCAGTGTGATTAAATCGCCACCTCGGAAATCGACGCCGAAATTCTTCTCGCCGCGGAGATAAAATGACGTCGCTCCCGCGATGATCAGCGCAAGCGAGCACATTGTCGCGATGAAGCCTTTGCCTAGGAAGTTGATGTTTTTCGATGAAATCAGGTGGAGCATCGAAACTTTCTTCACCCGCCCGCTATCGACGAACCACTCGAAGACATTGCGTCCCACGATCAGCGCCGTAAAAAGCGAGGCGATGATGCCAAGGGTGAGTGAGATCGCGAATCCTCTGACCGGCCCGCTCGCTTTCCAAAAGAGAATCGCAGCCGTGATCAACGTCGTGACGTTCGCATCGAAGATCGAGCTAAACGCCTTTTCATAGGCCGACCGCAACGCGATCTTGAGCGATTTGCCCAGCGCCAGTTCTTCTCGCAGTCGCTCATAAATCAGCACGCTCGCATCTACCGCCAGCCCGATCGTGAGGATGATACCGGCAATACCCGGCAGCGTGAGAACGACACCGCCCGGAACCAACTGAAAGGCGCCAATCAGCAGGACGATGTTGACGAGCAGCGCGAGGTTCGCGATCAAACCCGCGAACTTGTAATAGATTTGAACGAGCACGAAGGTGATCGCGAGACCGATCAATCCAGCGAAAATGCTCGCGCGAATGGAATCGGCACCCAGCGTGGGCGAGACGCTGCGTTCCTCTTCAACGCTCACCGGAGTCTGCAGCGGATTCTCGAGCACGCTGGCGAGGCCACGCGCCTCTTGTTCCGTAAATTTGCCCGTAATCACGGCGTCGCCACCGTAAATGGCATCGCGAATCACCGGGGCTGATTGGATCAGGCCGTCGAGCACAATCGCAAATCGGTGTCCCTTATTCTGCTCCGTGATTTGCCCGAACCGTTTTCCGCCTTCGCCATCGAATTTCATCTGCACGGCCCAGCCTTCGTTGCCGAAATATGCGGTCGAGCTGGCGACACGGTCACCGCCGAGGTCGGCCTTCTTTTTCACCAGGAGCCGTTCTTCCTGCGCCTTCTTACCTTCCTCGGCCCGGAGTTTGTAGCTTTCGATCCGGTACTCGGGCGGAATCACTTCGTTTCCACTATCGATCCCGCGCAGCCGCTCACCGTTATCCGGATAAACCAGCCGGAATTCCAACTTCGCTACCCGCGAAAGTTGTCCTCGAGCTTCGATAATCTTGGCCGGATCGAGTCCCGGAATCTGCACGAGAATCCGATCGTTACCGACCGGACTGATAACCGGCTCGCCGCCGCCAAAATAATCGACCCGCTTCCGAATGACTTCGACCGCTTGGTCGAGCATCGCCGGCGCGATTTGTTTGTCCGTCTGCTGCAATCTAATCAGGAACGAAGTGCCGCCTTTGATGTCGAGACCGAGTTGGATTTTCTTCGCCGGGGGATAAATCATCACCACGCTCATCGCGACCGCTATCATCATGAGCGCGGCGGCGATTGCGCGTCGGCGCGGACCGGAGTCGATCGCAAAATACCAGCCGAGAAGGGCGAGCCACGACAGCTCAATAAAAAACATCACCCCAGGAGTCATAAGATTCCGGAATGCGGATTGCGAATTGCCGATCGATGTGTGGGCATCGGATTGGCAGATACTCCGCGATGCAATTTCGTTCCCGTCATTCCCACTGTCGTCGAGGAACCTCTCACGACTTCGCCGGTTCGCTCGTCTTCACCACGTTTGTTACCGCCGATTTTTCCATCTCGAGCTTCACATTGTCTGCCACTTTCACCGTCACGGTCGTGTCTTTGACATTTGTGATCAGCCCGTGAATGCCGGACGAAGTCACCACCCGATCGCCCGTTTTTAAGGTTGAAACCATCCGGGCCTGCTCCTTTTGCCGCCGCATCTGCGGACGAAAAAGCAGAAAATACATAATGACGAAGATCAGAATCAGCGGCACAAAAGAGGCCAGCGGATTCGGACCCGTTGCCGCGGAGCCAGCGGCTTGCTGAGCTAGCAAATTATTAAACATGAGGAGTTCGATCCGGCGTTGGCAATAAGAGCTGTGTGCTCCCAGCTCGCAACTGCCAAAGCGGGCGCCTTACTGAGCATGGATGCCTCTCAATTGCAAGGTTGGGCCTGGCCGACGTTGTCGCAGTTTACTTCAGGCTTCCCTTCTCGACGTACCATTTCAGGTACTCAGCCGTGAGTCGCCCGGCTTTGACCGAAGGATCGGTTCCCACCCATTCGGCCGCTTGTTCTTTCGAACTTGTGTTGCAAATGAACATCCCGCGGACGTTGCGTCCGGAGTAATCTTCAAACGGCCCCGCCTTCAGAATTTTCCCTTCCAGCGCCAGCCGTTTGATGTTGGCGAGGTGCGCTTCCTGCAACTGATCCAGCTTCTCCTTCGGCATCTCGGGCGCGTCCGGCGGCCTGACCAGTAGCACCACGATAAAGGAATCGAACTCCTCATTTGCACTGTGATTGTCGGGAGTGGCAACGGACGTCTGGGCCTGCAGCGCATGTGTTAACGAACCCATCAAAAGAAGAGCGAGAGCGTGCTTCAACATGGCGCCAGCATGACAGCGGCAGGCGCCGCGCCACAAGCTGTCAATCGCGGCTCGTTTCGTGGCGCGGTTTGTAGCCGCCGGCGAATTCGCGCCGGAATTCTGCGAACGTGCCGCCATCAATTGCCGCACGTGTCCGCCTCATCAGATTCAAGTAAAAGTGCAAATTGTGCAGCGTGATAAGCCGCAACCCCAGGATTTCTTCTGCCTTCACGAGGTGGCGAATGTAGCCGCGCGTGAATTCGCGGCAGGCGGGACATCCACAGCCGTCTTCGATGGGATTCTTGTCGAGCGCGAACTCGGCGTTCTTCAGGTTGAGCGTGCCGTTCGAGGTGAAGGCGGTGCCGTTGCGGGCCAGACGCGTCGGCAACACGCAATCGAACATATCGATGCCGCGCGCGATCAGCTCCAGCATCTGCGGCGGAGTGCCGAGACCCATCGCGTAACGCGGTTTATCAGCGGGCAAGAACGGTTCGCTCGATTCGACCGCGCGCATCATTTCTTCTTCGGATTCACCGACGCTGACACCGCCAATTGCGTAGCCATCGAATCCGATTTGCACCGTCGCCTCCGCGCTCGCCCGGCGAAGGTCCGCAAACGTCGCGCCTTGCACGATCCCGAAGACGAGCTGGCGGGCTGTAGCCGCGGCCCTGTGGGCCGCGTCATCGCCCGAGAAATCAAGCCTGTCTTCCGCCCGCGCGGGCCGCAGGCCCGCGGCTACAGCCTTGCACCTCCCCGCCCAGCGGGTCGTCATCTCCAAACTT
>DASYVG010000429.1:0-2653 GCA_035937255.1 Chthoniobacterales bacterium
CGGTCAATCTCCTGACGCTGCTCGCGATCGTCCTATCCGTCGGTCTCGTGGTCGACGACGCGATCGTTGTGGTGGAAAACGTCGAGCGTCATTTGCGTGACGGTCTCACCCCCATGAATGCTGCGCTTCTCGGCGCGCGCGAACTGGTCGGCCCGATCATTGCCATGACGATCACGCTCGCGGCGGTTTACATCCCGATTGGATTACAGGGTGGACTGACGGGGACGCTCTTTCGCGAATTCGCGTTCACACTCGCCGGTGCGGTCACTATTTCAGGAGTTGTCGCGCTCACCCTTTCGCCCGTGATGTCGGCGAAACTTTTGCGCTCCGGGGGGGCCGAACACGGTTTCGCGGGCACAGTGAATCACACCTTCGATCGCATCCGTGATTGGTATGGTCGCAGTCTGGACGCCACGTTGCGGGTGCGGCCGGCCGTTTATACCGCGTGGATCGGTCTTTCGCTTCTCGCGATCGTCTTGTTCAAGATGTCGATGTCGGCGAAGGAGCTCGCCCCGACGGAAGATCAGGGCGTCATCTTCGGCATCGTCGATGCGCCCGCGAACGCGACCATCGAGCAAACTTCTGCGTTTGCAGACGCCGCTGGAAAAATCTTCCTCGGGTTCCCGCAAACCGAATTCACCTTTCAGATCACACAACCGAGCGGCGGCTTCGGCGGGATGGTCTTGAAGCCGTGGAACCAGCGGAAGGAAACGGCGTTCGAGTTGCTTCCGCAGGCGCAAGCGAAACTTGGCACCGTCCCCGGCATTGAAATGTTTCCGGTGATGCCTCCGGCGCTTCCCGGCGGCGGCCAGTTCCCCGTGGAATTTGTGCTTCTCTCCACCGCCGAGCCGGAACGGATGCTTGAATTTGCGAAGCAGCTTCAGGGGAAGGCGATGCAAAGTCACATGTTCGCGTTTCCGCCCATCATCGACACCAAGATCGACCAGCCGCAGGCCGAGGTCGTCATTGATCACGACAAGGCCGCTTCGCTCGGCCTCAATCTGCAGCAAGTCGGCGCCGATCTTTCCGCGGCGATGGGCGGCAACTTCGTGAACCGCTTTAATATCGCGGGCCGCAGCTACAAAGTGATCCCGCAGATCAAGCGCGTCGACCGGTTGAACCCCGAGCAGCTGAAGGACATTTACGTCACCGGTCCGGACAACAAGTTGATTCCGCTCAGCACCGTGGCCACAATTCAGCAGAAGGTCGTGCCGCGATCTCTGAATCGAATGCAGCAGCTCAATGCGGTCACGATCAGCGGCGTCTCGATTGTGCCTGTCGACCAGGCGTTGAAGTTCCTGGAAACCGAAGCGGCAAATATCCTGCCAAAGGGTTACTCCATCGACTACACCGGCGAATCCAGGCAGCTTCGCGTCGAAGGCGACAAGTTCCTCCCGGCATTCGGCCTCGCGGTCGTCCTGATCTTTCTCGTGCTCGCGGCGCAGTTCAACAGCTTCCGCGATCCGCTCATCATCCTTTGCGGATCCGTTCCACTGGCGATGTTCGGCGCGCTCATTTTTACGTTTCTGAAAATGCCCGACCCGAACATTCCATTTTTCACAAACGGGTGGACGACGACCATGAACATCTACTCGCAGGTGGGGTTGGTCACCCTCGTCGGCCTGATCTCGAAAAACGGCATTCTGATTGTGGAGTTCGCGAACAAGTTGCAGCAGAGGGGTCGCGACAAAATTTCTGCCGTTGCCGAAGCCGCGCGCACGCGCTTGCGCCCCATTCTAATGACGACAATCGCAACCGTGGCGGGTCTCTTCCCGCTCGTGCTGGTGACCGGCGCGGGTGCAAAAGCGCGAAATTCAATCGGTCTCGTTCTCGTTGGCGGGATGACAATCGGCACGATTTTCACGCTTTTCATTGTTCCGTCGCTCTATGTTTTGATCGCGAAAACACATCACGAGGGACGCGATCAGGAGGAAGCGGAAACGGACGAACCGGAGGCGATCGCAGAGGAGCGTATGCCTGAATACTCTGAGCCGGTGCTGGCACGGGAGAACACCGACACCGATGGCCAGGAAACGTGGCAATCCGCGTGACCGAGCCCGAGCTCGATGCGACCGCAACCGCGGAGCGGATCGTCGAGCGTTCAGATTGTGCCAGCGACCTCGTGCTTAGTGATGCTTCTCCTCGCTTTCCTCGCCGCGACCATGGCGAGCGCGGCGCTGCCATCCATTGATCAGCCTGCTCCCGGTCTTCACGAAGCCATCCCCGCGCTGGCTGAGTGCGATCAACTTGTGGTCGCCACCGCGGCCGATTGGAACGCGACAAATGCGAACTTCACGCTGTATGAGCGCTCCGCAGCCGGACGCTGGCGGCAATCAGGCAAAGCATTTCCGGCGATGCTCGGGCGCAACGGTTTGGCCTGGGGCATCGGTCTGCATGGCTCGTGGCCTTCATCGACCGCGCCCAAACGCGAAGGCGATAATCGCTCGCCTGCCGGCGTCTTTGCATTCGAAAAAATCTACAGCCGCGGAGCCACACGTCAGGATTTTCACTTCCCGTTTTCGGAGCTCTCCGAAACTTTCGAAGGCGTCGATGATTCTGCCTCCCGACGCTACAATCGACTTTTCGATAGCGCGCAGATCCTGGAGCGAGACTGGCACAGTTCGGAGAAAATCCGCGGCACCAATCCCCTCTT
>DASYVG010000430.1:0-2230 GCA_035937255.1 Chthoniobacterales bacterium
AACAGGATGTCGAAGAGTTTGGCACCGTCACTGCCACCCTGGCGGCCGAGCCCCTCCGCATCGGACCGAGCGTCGGGCAGGGCGCGGCATTTCAGTTCGGGATCGAATCACAGCCGCTCCTCGCACTCCTTTCATTCGAAGTGGCTGGTCCGCGGATCGATGCGCCGCCCGAAATTTTTGTCAACGGTGAAAGTATCGGCGCTGCCACGCTGACTCTGCCGGACCTGGCGGATCCGGGTTATCGCGGTGAGAACAAGCCTCTCGTGCGAGAAATGCATTTCCAGTACACCGGCTGGGTGCGCGCGCAGAAGATTGTGCCCGCGGGAAGTTTGAAGGTCGGGACCAATGATGTGATCGTGGTGGCGGGAGCGGGTACGCCGTCCTCCGCAATCCGCGCGACGCAGATGCAGTTGAAATATCTCTGGGAAAAATCGGACTACCTAATCCGGCCATAACTAAGTAAATGAAAATTCGGAGAAACGAGAGCGGCTTCACTTTGCTGGAGATCATGCTGGTGGTAACGATCATCTCCCTTCTCATGAGCGTGGCGATCTACAGGCTGAGAGGAAATGTGGAAGTGAGTCGCGGAGTCGCCGTCCAGAGCTCCATTCAGAGTATCAGGACCCAACTTAAACTTTACGAAAGCCTGAATGGCTTTGTGCCCACGACCGAGCAAGGTTTGCGCGCGCTTGTTACCCAACCGGATGGCGATCCGAAGCCAACGCGCTGGACGCAGCTTTTTGATTCAGTTCCGAAAGATCCGTGGGGAACCGAATATATATACGTCTCGCCGGGCCGGAAGAATCCAAACAGCTACGATCTCTATTCTGCAGGGCCGGATCGCAAGCCGGATACGGGGGATGATGACCCGGGCGGCGGCTAGCTTTCCCTGCGTCGCCTACTCAGGATCCTCGTCGGATTCTGGTGGCGGGGTGACCGGAGGACGCTGCGGTTGTGTCGGAACCGGAATCGGATTCCGTTGAATAACGCCGCGCACGTGCGGCGGGGGCGTCGGCAGCATGGGAATGGGCGCGGCCTTGATTACGGTTTGGGTCGGTAACTGCAGACCTGGCGCCGATCCAGGCATGATCTGCGGCTGAATTTGGGGCGCGTTTTGCAGAGGTTGAATGAGCAGCGCCTGATTGAAGGTGAGGGTCGCGAATTGTCCCTCCTTGCCAATCGTTACCTTGGTCGCGCCAACTCGGTCCGACCATTCGATGCTCGCGATGGAAAACCCGTCCACGGGCAGTTTTGCGGTGAGATATTTTTTGAAATTTCTATCGGTGCTCGAAGCGAGCGTGACCATATCCCCATCCGGCGAATGGGCCGCATTCGCGATATATAAATCGTTCGCAAAATTCGGTGTTGCGGCAGGCGCAGCGACCGCCGTCGCGACGGAGAAGGGCGAACGCTTTAGCATCGCTTCATAGCGCGCGAAGCTCGAGGTCTGCGGGATGTCCTCCGCTTCGCAAAACACCGCGCGAAAGGCGCATGTTAGAGCAAGGGTCGAAACCAGTACCCGCGCTCGCTTCATTTTTTCGCTCCGGGTGCGAACCAGCGGGCGATCTTAAACTTCCCGCGCATCATGGTCGGATCGCCGCTGTCGATTGCGAGGTTCACGTTCTCAAACACTACGAACGATTCGGGCTTTTGCACGTCGTAGAGGAACCTGACCAGCGGCGGCCACGGACTCTTTGTTTCGATAGATGCAAAGACCGCCTGGTAGTTCGCCGTCGATTCGCCCGCTCCGATCGCAGGATTTTCAATCAGAAGATTATGTCGGGCGCCGATCCGCTTCACCTCATCGAGCAGCGTCGAAGCCTCGACCGGGCTTTGGAGGGCCGGTTGATGCTGCTTCAGCCATGCGTCGCGCTTGCGCCAGAGGTCGCCCTCCTTGACGTAAAGGACTTGCTCGGCGCGCGCGCTTTTGCGCAACGCTAGCTCCGCGCGCGCCCTGCTAATGGCCCCGAGCAACATGCTCCAGAGCACGAGATTCAGGAGCACAAAAATCGTGCCTGCAACCAGGAGCGACAGGACCCGCTCGCGGCGGTTCAGACGCTGGAACCATCGCGGCATCATCTCGGTTTGCCCTCCAGCCGGAATTGGGCGTGCTCGCTAGGCAGAATCCGCGGCGGCGATGGCATGTCGAAGCGAAATGTCTGCAGCTCCGCATTCTTCTTCACCTTGTCCGCGAATTGATAGACGAGCGCAGCGGTCTTGGCTTCGCCAT
>DASYVG010000431.1:0-2015 GCA_035937255.1 Chthoniobacterales bacterium
CGAGTCTCTGAGTCCGCGGGACGGAAAACTCGCCCTGATTCACGCATTGGTTCGTGAAACCGTGAACAAACCCGAACGCCCTAAAATCAGATCGACACAAACTGGAATAGCAAAGTTTTTGTTGTGTTCCGCTTACTAACAATTTTCGTCGTGAAATCAGCGGAGTACGACGTTCTTGTACCGTTCTTTGGAAAACCACCCTCTCTATCCTTACAGAGCCTTCTTACCACCATACTGGAACCTAGACTTACACCTGCTGATTCGACGGCCCGGGACCCCGCCGAACAAAGGGGCAAAAATGGCTTTCGGCCGTAAGCGCGGTTACTCTGATTGCATCCGAGGGGTGCGCGCCCGCAACATACTCTCCGCTAGCGAATTCGCTGCTTCAATCGGCCGAGGCCTCAACACCGCTGTCGACATCAATTGGTCACGCACTGACCTGCCCCCGAACTTTCATCCAGTGGCGATTAGAGTCCCGGCGGATGTTACGCCGGTTGGCGCGGTGTGAGCAACGTGCGATCGGCGGAGCTGGTCGGGGTTGCGTAGCCGATCGCACGTTGCGGTGAGGTTGGCGGCATAGGCCGCCGGTGTCAGATAATCCAATGACGAGTGCGGGCGCTGGCTGTTGTAATCGTCAGCCCAACTCGCGATTTTGGTTCGGGCGTGATCGAGGCCGAGGAACAGGGTTTCGTTGAGAAGCTCGTCCCGCATCCGACCGTTGAAGCTTTCACAGAAACCGTTCTGCATCGGTTTGCCGGGCGCGATGAAGTGCCAGTCGATCTTGTTCTCCTCCGACCAGGCCAGCATGGCGTTGCAGGTGAACTCGGTGCCGTTGTCGGAGACGATCATGCCCGGCTTGCCGCGCTGATTGACCAGCGCCGTGAGTTCGCGCGCCACCCGCCGTCCCGGGATCGAGGTGTCGGGGATCGCCGCCAGGCACTCCCGCGTCACGTCATCGACGATGTTCAGGATTCGAAAACGGCGACCGCTGGCAAACTGGTCGTGGACGAAATCCAGCGACCAGCGGGCATTCGGCCTGGCCTCGACCAGGATCGGCGCCCGGGTGCCCACGGCGCGGCGGCGGGCCCGGCGCTTGCGCACGGTGAGGCCTTCTTCACGGTACAGCCGATAGATCCGATTCAACCCGGACGGCTCGCCCAGCTTCCGCAGTAGCACGAACAGCCGGCGATAACCGAACCGCCTGCGAGTGTTGGCAAGCTCGCGCAATTGGCCGCGCAATTCGGTGTCCGGCGGCCGGCGCGAACGGTAGCGAACCATCTTGCGGTCAGCGCTGACGATGGTGCAGGCCCGCCGTTCTGAAAGGCCGAGTTCGGCCTGCAGGTGCGCGACAGCTTCGCGCTTGGCGACGGGCCCTACCATTTTTTTGACAGAAGCTCGCGCAGCGCCGCAGCATCCAGCATCTGCTCGGCCAGCAGCTTCTTCAGCTTGGCGTTCTCGTCCTCGAGCTGCCGCAGCCGCCTGGCCTCGGAGACGTTCATCCCGCCGAATTTGGCCTTCCAATTGTACAGCGTCGCTTCCGAGACCCCGTGCTTCCGCGCCAGATCGGCGGTCTTCGCTCCCGCCTCATGCTCGCGCAGAACGCCGATAATCTGCTCTTCCGTAAACCTGGCTCGCTTCATCTGTCCGTCCTTCAGAAGGCCGGACTCTAACTTCAACTGGAGGAAATCGGCAGGGGCAGGTCAATACCCCAGAGTTCAACCTAGGGTTTAATGGTGTACTCAGCGGCGTAGAGCGGCACAGCCAATCGCTGCTTGTGATCCGGATGTTTGCGGACGCCACGGAGCTCGCGAACGACTGGCTTTCGGCGGGCCGGTATGTTTTCCCTGCACTATACGATGAACGTATTGGCACAGCATTAGGCTTGTTAGCTAACGATAGCGCCGGAACCGATTCCGCAGCTGGAAAAATGCGTTCCATGATCGCGTATTCCGCAATAGAAAGCGGAGCGCTGCTTTATGGCGATACCGGAGTTCGCGCGTTCTACAACGATGCTA
>DASYVG010000432.1:0-4271 GCA_035937255.1 Chthoniobacterales bacterium
ATGACAGCCCGGAGCTGGCAGCTGCCCCGGCAGGGAACGCGGGTGAGGTTTTTGTCTCAACTCTCCGTTAGCAGAAACCCGGATCAGAGCAGCCGGACAGCCGTCACGGCGATGCGGCCGCCGAAACAGACGTCCACATCCGCGCCAGGAGTGCGGGTGCGCAGGTTGTAATCGCCGGCGTAGTAAAGGCCGCTCTCTTCTTCGTGCCGGTAGTTCAGCGGCAACGGGGCTGGATCGAGTGGACACCAGACCACTTCCGGCGGATCGGCTGGTTCCGGCGAAAGCAGCGGCAGGTTCACGTTGTAGAAAAGACCCGGCTCGATCGGCTTCGCCAGCAGTTCGGCGAGCAACGGGATCGCCCAACGCGCCGCGCGCGGCCAATCGATCTCCACTCCTGCTTTGCGATAGTGCGAGATGGCGATGCCGGGCCAGCCATGGAGGACGGCTTCGCGAACCGCGGCGACGGTGCCGGAGTAGTAAACATCGGCCCCGAGATTCGCGCCATGATTGATGCCGCTGAGCACCCACTTGGCGTCGGGAACCAGTTGGAGCAGCCCAAGCCGCGTGCAGTCGGCGGGCGTCCCATGGATGGCGAAACGCTTTTCGCCGTGCGGCTCAATCCGAACGCCCTCGTGCCAGGTGACGCGGTGGCTCACGCCGGATTGCGGCCCGACGGGCGCGACCACTACTGGGTCACCGACTGTGCAGGCTGCGGTCCGGAGCGCCTCGAGTCCCGGAGCTTCAATGCCATCGTCATTGGTGAGGAGGAGCTTCATGCCGAAATGTTTGATGTAAGAAGTGTGATTAACCTAAAAATCAAGAAACCAGAACGGGAAGGATTAATAAGGAAAAGCAGGAAAGGTCGGTGCACCGATTCGTGATGACGACGGCGTTGCCGCCGGATTCGTAGGCGGCGGGATCTTCCAACGCGGTGGCCAGTTCGTTTTGCTGACCTTCCAACGTTGCGATTCGCATCGCGATCTCGTGCAGGCGCTGTTCGTTTTCGCGCTTTGCTTTCGCGAACGCTTGGCGGGCTTCTGCTTCGAGACGCTTCTGTGCTTTCTGTTCGCGGAGGCGGGATACCGGGCTCGCCGGCGCAGCGGTAATTCGTTCGCCGTTGTTGTCTAGCCTAGTGCAGCGTCACTACGCCGGCAACGGCTCTATTTTCACTTTCGCCAAGGGATCGTGCGGTTCAGTGTCGATAGCGTGGCAGACGTGTTCTCTGGGGCGAGTAACCGATGAACCGCCGTGCGCGTCTGCGCGGCCATCCTGCTCTGGTTCAATCGCCGCTTTTTCATCAAGTCGGCGACCCTCAGCGCGAATGCGCGCTTGAGCGCCGCCGCCTCGACCTCCAAGAAATCCTGAGAGCTGCTGCCGCGGTGCAATCACTGCATTCTAAGCTGCTTGGACAAGTTTGCGTCGTAGCGGACGTGTTGAGCTTGAAGGACGGCGGGCGCGCTTGGCGGACTGTTGCCCACCTACCTCTGCCACGGCAGAAGCAATGGCGGACAGAACCCCAGACATTTTGGGAGCCGTTATCTCCATCTCGTAGCGACTCTGCAGATTTAGCCACACTTGGGCAGGCCAGCCAAGATACCGTTCCAACCGCAGTGCAGTCTCCGCCGTGACCGCGCGTTTCCCTTGCACAATTTCATTAATCCGACGGGGCGGAACGCTGATTGCCTTCGCAACGCGATACTGGGATAGACCGAGCGGCTTCATGAAATCCTCCAGCAGAATCTCGCCGGGATGAATCGGCGGGATCTCGTTCTTTTTCTTTTTCGTCTTCATTCGTTTCGTTTTGTAACTGTTTGTAACTATCCTGTGGAACCGAGCGGATTCGAACCCCTAAGGTCTAATGATAATCCACGATTTCGACGTCATACGGATGCTGACCGCGCCAGACAAAGCAAAGCCTCCACTGATCATTGATTCGAATGTTGTGCTGGCCGGCGCGATCTTTCTTCAGAGCTTCGAGTGAATTTCCGGGAGGAACGGCTAGTTGGTTCAGTTCGTAAACCGCGTTTAGTTGGGCAAGCTTACGCAGTGCCACACGGTGAACGTTCGCCGGTAGCCGTCTACTTTTGCGATGATTGAACAGCTTCTCCGTCTCGGCATCCGCGAAGCTCTGGATCACTGGTTGAAGATTAACGTAAGGCGTTATTAACGTCAAGCGTTAATGTTTAGCGCATCCTGACAGCTAGCGACCCGGAGGATGCCGCGCGTCAATTTTCGACTGACGGCGAAACCGCTGACCGTAAGGTCTCCATCCCAATGGTTTCGCGCGGCCGTGGACATATTCGCGAATCACACATCCCGCCGTCGATCTTCTTTTCGATATCGAGCTAACACACCACTCTACACGACGTCTTGATCCGGTGCCCGGGGGCGCGGCGGTTGATCAACTCGACTATTTGCACACTGGACGCTACGTTGTAAAAGGCGGGCCACCGATGCAGCGCCGTTTTCTGCCTCCCGTCCTTCTTTTGCTCGCGGCACTGTTTTGGAGCCTGGGCGGGGTGCTCATCAAATCGATCGATTGGCATCCCATGGCGATCGCCGGTGGCCGGAGCGCGATCGCGATCCCGGTGATGCTGGCGTGCATCGGCCGGCCGCGGTTCACGTTTTCTCGGGCGCAGATCGGCGGCGCGCTCGCGTATGCGGGAACGGTGGTGCTGTTCGTGTTCGCGACGCGCATGACGACGGCCGCGAACGCGATCTTCCTGCAATACACCGCGCCGATCTATGTGGCGATCATCGGGCGCTGGTACCTCGGTGAACGCGCGTTGCGCATCGATTGGCTGGTCATCGCGGTGGCGCTCGGCGGGATCGCACTTTTCTTCATGGATCGTCTCACGGCCTCCGGCTTCTGGGGGAACATCGTGGCGCTGGGGAGCGGCCTGTCGTTCGCTGGGGTGGCGATCTTTTTGCGCAAGGAGAAGGCTGGGTCGCCGATAACGAGCATTATCCTGGGCAACATCATCGTCGCCGTAGCGGGTCTGCCTTTCATGTTGCGGTCCCCGCTCGGCGCGGGCGGCGGATGGAGATTACTGCTGCTCGGAATAGTGCAGCTCGGATTGCCGTATGTGCTCTACGCGACGGCGATCAAACAGGTCACCGCGCTCGAAGCGACGCTGATTCCGCTGCTCGAGCCGGTGCTCAATCCGCTGTGGGTGATGCTGGCGCTCGGCGAGCGCCCCGGCCCGTGGGCGATCGTCGGTGCTGCGCTCGTGCTTGGTGCAGTGCTCGCGCGTGGCGCAGTGATGGTGAGCGGTCGGCAGGCGGCGAGTGCAGCGATACGATAGCTCGGTTCGCTGTAGCCGCGTCTCTCCGAGACGCTTCGGGCTCACGGCTGACAGAGCCGCGGCTACACGGAAGAGACGCACCGGAGGATATCGGAGTGCGGTCGCTGGACCAGGCCTGGCTTCAGGTGCTCGCCTGACGGAACGCCGTCGCTGCAACAGAGCGCTCCGCGTTAGGCAGTGACTTGTCGGATGGCCGAGAGGAAATTTTTTATCTCACCTTCCGTGCCAAGGGGAACGCGCATGTAGTTCGCCAGCTGGATCGACATCTGCTTTAAAATCGGGCCTAGACTCGCACCCGATGGAAAACCGCCCACTAAAGGAGTAATAGAGTATATTACGAGATGCCGACGTACATTTACGAGACGACTGACGCGACCAAACCGATACGAGAGTTCGAAGTCAGACAAAGCGTCCACGATGACCCGCTCCGCCTTGATCCCGAAACCGGCGAAGCGGTGCGGCGTGTGATCTCCGCTGGCTACGGCATACTTGTACGCGGCCGATATAGGGGTCCTTCGGTCGGCTCATGCGGATAACACAGAATGCGATGGGCAGGCGTTATCTTCCGCGATAGGACTTGGTTTTAGGTGATCACCTGACGGAACGCCGAGAGGAATGCTTCCATCTCCGTTCTCTTGCCGATAGTGACGCGCATGTGATTCGACAGCGCAAGGAGGTGGCGGCCTACTTGCACGTTATCGCAGGGTTTTGATAAGCGGGACGAGCGGCCGTTTGTAGTCGAGCGTGATGAAGGTCGCCTGCGATGGAAATGACTTATAGCCCATCGCATCAAGCTCGCCGCTGACGAGTGAGAGCAGGGGCCGTCGCCGGGACAAAGGGTGGGCAAAACTCTTCTCCAGCAAAGCAAAAGCCTGACATTTGTCGTTACTCGGCCCGAAATCCATCACCAAGCCCAAGGGCAAGAGGCTGCCGCAGACGACCGTGAGGGAGAGTTTCACCCAGCGA
>DASYVG010000433.1:0-1798 GCA_035937255.1 Chthoniobacterales bacterium
CCGCAATTTTATTTCCGCACGACCGACGTGACCGGAACCGTCAAGTTGCCGGATGGCGTCGAGATGGTGATGCCGGGGGACAACGTCTCGGTGGAAGTCGAATTAATCACGCCAATCGCGATGGAAAAGACCATCCGGTTCGCGATTCGCGAAGGCGGGAAAACCGTCGGTGCCGGTCGCGTGGCTGAAATTATGGACTAAGTTGGCTTCTGTCAGCCACTAGACTAGGTCAGTAGCTCAATTGGTAGAGTAGCGGTCTCCAAAACCGTCGGTTGGGGGTTCGAGTCCCTCCTGACCTGCTGGTGCCCGCTGTATTTCCAGAATTATCGATGCTCGCAAAAAGCAAAAACTTCTTCAGTGAAGTGAAGGTCGAACTGCAGAAAGCTTCCTGGCCCTGGGAGTCGAAAGAGAAAGGCATCAGGCGCTATAAAGAGCTGACTGATTCAACGCTGGTCGTGATCATCGCAATGCTGCTGCTGGGTGGCTACGTTGCCCTGTTTGATTTCGTCCTGGTGAACTTCATTCATTTCTTCACCCGCTTGCATTGATATGGCGTCCGTTCTGGCACCCAAAGATCAGTGGTTCGTTGTGCACGTGCTTTCCGGGCAGGAAAACAAGGTGCGCGATAATATCGCGAAGCGTGTCAAGACCGAGGAGATGAGCGACGTCGTCTTCGAAGTGCTCGTGCCGACGGAGCGCGTCTCGGAAATCAAGAAAGGCAAAAAGAGCGAGACAACGCGAAAGTTCTTCCCGGGATATCTCATTGTGAACATGCACCTGCTCGATGAGAACAATCAACTCGTCGGCCGCACCTGGTATTTCATCCGCGAGACGCCGGGCGTAATCGGATTTGCCGGCACCAAGGACAAACCGATCCCGATGCGGCAGGCGGAAGTGGACAACATGCTCGCGCAAATGAAAGAGCGTGAGGAAAAGGTGAAGCCAAAAGTCAGCTTCGAAGTTGGTGAAACGGTCAAGGTCGCCGACGGACCATTCCAGAACCAGAACGGCATCGTTGAGGAGATCGATCCGGATCGCGGCAAGCTGCGCGTTTCAGTAACGATTTTCGGCCGCGCTACGCCGGTCGAGCTCGAATATTGGCAGGTCGAGCGCGGATAATTTTATGGCTAAAGAAATCGTAGCGCACATCAAATTGCAGATCCCCGCCGGTCAGGCGAACCCCGCGCCGCCCGTCGGCACGGCGCTTGGACCGCGCGGCGTCAACATCATGGCGTTTTGCAAAGAATTTAACGCCACCACACAGAAGCAAGCCGGCGATATCTTGCCGGTCGTGATCACCGTCTTCAAAGACAAGTCGTTTACCTTCATCACCAAGAGCCCGCCCGCGGCGATTCTGTTGAAGAAGGCGGCGAATATCGCCGCCGGCTCCAAAGAGCCGAACAAAACGAAGGTCGGCAAGGTCACGCGCAAACAGGTGATGGAAATCGTGAAAACGAAGGCGAAAGACCTAAATTCTCGCAGCGACGAAGCCGGGTTCCGTGTCATCGCCGGAACCGCACGGCAAATGGGTCTAGAGATCGTCGACTAGGGCGGCGCGAGATTTTCGGCGGCCTTGTGCCGCTTGGCATGAGCTCGGTTCGCGACCAGATTGAATCCTTCGGGGATTGGGTCACGGCTTCGAATTCGAAGGCGCGCCATACGGCGGTGACAATCGGCCGGAAAGCGACGAACGCGTTCTCAAATTCGTCGATCGTGTCCGGCGGCACGCCGGACTGATCAGCGAATCGCCGGAGAAGAAGGCACTTCGAATCCTGGAGTGCGGCTGCCTGGCGGGCGG
>DASYVG010000434.1:0-11444 GCA_035937255.1 Chthoniobacterales bacterium
GCGGCCTCGCTTTGCTCCACGCCCTCGCCGGTGTAGAGGAAGCCGCGCTCTTCCAGAATGCGCTGGACCTGTCCGTCCTCCCCAAACGTCCCGTGCACGGCGATGAACGCGATCTCCGTGCCACTGGGTAACTCGAAGTCCGCCCCCCTCACGTCGACCTCGGTGACCTGCGCGCCTAACGAGCGCAACGCCTTCGTCACGCCGGCGCCCGTCGCGAGGGAAACGTCGCGCTCAGACCCCGGGCCGCCTTTCAAAACGGCGATGCGTTTTCCCGTGAGCGCGTTCATCGCACCCTCTTTCGCGTACTCGTGAGCAAATGCAGACGATTCACGCTTGCTCCCCCACGATTTGCACTTCCGTCTCTAGCGCGATCCCGCGCTTCTCGCGCGCGACGGTTTTGATTCGATCGATCAACTCCAGCATCTCCGCCGCGGTCGCTCCGCCATCATTGACAATAAAATTTCCGTGCATCTCAGAGACGCGCGCTTTTCCCACGCTGCTGTTTTTGAGGCCGAGTTCGTCAACCAGTTTCCCGGCCGGACAAGTGGTCGGATTTTTGAAAATGCAGCCCGCGCTCGACGCGATCGGTTGCGATGTGCGGCGCTTCTGTTGTGACTCCTGCAGCTTGCGCAGGATTTCATCCGGGTGCGACGGCGACCCGTGGAAAACGGCCGAGACCGCGAAGTTGTGGTTGAGTGACGGCACGCGCCGATAATGAATTTCCAATTCCTGCGGCGACTTCTCATGCGCCACACCCTCGGCATCGAGAAATCGAACGCGCGCGACGTTATCGAACGTCTGACTTCCCATCGCCCCCGCGTTCATGCGCAGTCCTCCACCGACCGCCCCCGGAATTCCCTCCATCCATTCGAGCCCGCCGATGCCGGCCCTCTTTCCGGCGTAAGCCACCTGCTTCAATTTCGCGCCCACACCGGCGCCAATCTCATTTCCGTGGACCTCCACTTTGTCGAACTCGCCTCCGCACGGATGGGCCACAACGCCGCGGATCCCGCCATCACGCACGAGAAGATTCGAACCGCGACCGATGACAAAGAGCGGGAGGTTCTCGCGCCGACAAAAGCGGATCAGCTCGGCGAAGGACGCTTCCGTGCGTGGTTCGACCCAGAACTGCGCCGGCCCTCCAACGCGCAAGGTCGTGTGTTTTGAGAGCGGCTCGTAGAGACGCACGTCGCCCGCTTCGCCCACAATCTCCTTGAGCTTTTCCGCAATCACCAGGTCGGCGGCCAGGATCGACAATTGCTCATGAATGTTTCCGGCGCCGAGGCTGAGCACGAGATCGCCGGCCGCGAGCATGTTGCCCACTTCGCGGTGCACGCGGTCGAGCCGCGGCTGGTAAACAGCGCCGCGATGGCCATGTTCCGTCATCTCATCAGCGATCACCCGGCCGGTGATGCCAGGAATTGGCGCTTCACTCGCCGCGTAAATATCCGTCACCACCACCTGCAAGGCGTCGTCGAAGGCGCGTCCAAATTCCTTGCGCAGCGCTTTCGTGCGGGAAAACCGATGCGGTTGAAACATCGCGAGCACGCGGTTGCGGCCGGCCGATTTCGCGGTTGCGAGAGTGGCGCGAATCTCGGTCGGGTGATGCGCGTAATCGTCCACCAGCAGAAAACGGTCGCTGCAGTATTTGATCTCAAAGCGCCGGCGCGCGTGTTGAAACTGCCGCAACGACTTCGCGATTTTTGGGAACGGAACGCCCAGCTCGGTCGCGAGCGCCACCACTCCAAGCGCGTTGCAAACGTTGTGCCGGCCGGGGACGTTCAAGGTAATTTCGCCCAGCTGTTCACCGCGCCGCAGCACGCAGAAGACCGAGGCGAAATCCTGCAGCTCGATGTCCGCGCCCCGATAGTAAGCGCCCTCTGCGAATCCGTACGAAATGGCGCGAGGCCGTTCCGCGCAAAGCCGTTTCGCGTGCGCATCGTCCCCGCAGTAAAAGATCATTCCTCTCGTCTGCTCGAGGAGGCGCAGGAAAACCTCATCGATGGCGGCGAGGTCGGCGTAGAAATCGAGATGTTCCTCTTCCACGTTCAGGACGAGCGCGTGTTCCGGATGAAAACAACGGAGCGTGCCATCGCTCTCGTCTCCCTCCGCCACGAAATATTCGCCGCGGGGATTCCAATGCGCGTTGCTGCCGAGAATCGGTATTTCGGCCCCTACGTAGTGCGACGGGTGCAGCCCGCCTTCTCTTAAAACATGCGCGGCCATCGCGGAGGTCGTGGTCTTTCCGTGCATGCCGGCGACCACAATGCCGCGTTTCCCGGCCATGATCGCGGCCAGCGCCTCCGCCCTTCGCAACGTTGGCTTTCCGGCTGCACGCGCGGACGCGAGGATCGCGTTGTCTTCTTTGATCGCGGAAGAATAAATGACGAGCTCGGCGTCGGCCGCGTCTTCCGCACGATGCTGTTGATCGAAGCGCAATCCCAGCAGACGCAACCGGTCCGTCTCAACCGACCGCGCTTTATCGGAGCCGCTCACTTCGTGACCAAGCTCCAGCAAGAGCGCCGCAATGCCGCTCATGCCACTGCCGGCGACACCGATGAGATGGATGCGATGACGCTCCTGCGTCAGTTGGCGCTGCAGATTGGTCTCAGGCGACGTCATTTGCTTCCGTGTATTTCTCCATCGTTTCCACGATGCGATCCGCCGCCTGGCGCGGTGCGAGCAATGCGCTTTTTGCGGCCATCGCGCGCGCTCTGACCGGGTCGCCGAGCAATTCCTCGATTTTCCGCGCCAAGACGTCGCCTGTTAGGTCCGATTCCTTGAGCAGAATCGCCGCATCCGAACGCGCGAAAATTTCTGCGTTGCGCGTTTGATGATCCTCGGCTGCGTAGGGAAACGGAATCAGCAACGCCGGGAGCGCGAACGCCGCCAGTTCGGCCAGGCTCGCCGCGCCCGAACGCGCGATCGCAATATCCGCCGCGCTGTAGACTTCCTCCATCCGATGATGAAAAGCGGCGACATAAGCGGGAATCTCTTCGCGTCGATAATTATCCGCCGCCAAGCGCTCGTCGCGCGTCCCGGCAAGATGGATCACCTGAATGGGCGATGCTTTCAGCGTGGGCAAAGCTTTGATCATCGCCTGATTAATCCCGCTCGCCCCCTGGCTGCCGCCCATCACCAGGAGGGTCGGCAGATCCTCGCGCAGTCCAAGTTTCCGGCGCGCTTCGGATTGATCGATGCGCTTCAGGTCACTGCGGATGGGCGTGCCTGTCACTTCCGTCCGCACGTTAGGAAAAAAAGCGGCGCATTCCTGGAAACCGAGAAGCACCGCGCGCACCATCCGGGCCGTCGTCCGGTTCGCTTTTCCGGGGATCGCGTTCGATTCGTGCACGAAGCTCGCCACGCCGCGCATGCGCCCAGCCAGGACGGGCGCCGTGGAAGTGAACCCGCCCATGCCGAGCACGACCTGCGGATTGAACGTCCGATAGATCGCGCGGCAAACGCGCAGACTTTCGTTGAAGCGCCGCATGAAACCGAAGATCGCCGGCGAAAACGCCGAGGGCAGACCAACCGTCGGCAGTTTCTCGAACCGGAATTCCGGCCGGTTCGAGACCGCCAGTGAATCGATCTCCTTTTCCGAAATGAAGAGCAGCACTTCATGGCCACGCGCCCGCATGACTTCCGCCACGGCCAGCCCCGGGAACAGGTGACCGCCGGTCCCGCCGCACGCGATGACCGCGTTCACGCGACCGTCTCCTTATTTCTTGGTGTACTCATCGTAGCTCAGATCCGCGGCGTCATTCGTGCCTGCAGGGTCCCGCGTTTTCGGTTGGCGGTCGGATCGAGCACACCTTGCCGATAAATATTCAGCAACAAGCCGATGGCGAAGAGGCAGGCCGCGAGATTCGACCCTCCATAGCTGATGAAGGGAAGTGGCAGTCCCTTATTCGGCAGCAGCGAGGTGGTAACTCCGATGTTCACGGCCGCCTGCAGAGCGAGCAACGAGACGACGCCGCAGCCCAGCAGCAGGCCGAATCGATCCTTGGCGTGCAGCGCGATCGTCATTCCGCAAACGATGATCACGACGAACAAGAAGACCACGAGCAGGCTCATGCGCAGGCCCAGTTCCTCGCCGATCATCGGGAAAATGAAGTCGGTGTGCGCGTAGGGAAGGTAGAGCATTTTCTGCCGGCCGTTGCCCAGCCCCAGCCCTTCCATCCCGCCGCTTCCCCATGCAATCAGGGCCTGCATTTGCTGGAGGCCGGCGTCGTCTTTGAAGCGCTCCGGGTCCATAAAGGCGGAAAGACGGCTCATCCGTTCCGACATATGCGTGGCGACAAAAAGAATTCCGCCCAGTCCGGCGAGCGAGAGCAGGCCGAGCATGGCCGGATTTGCGCCCGCCACGAACATCAACGCAAAGGCGGTCGCGCCGATCAACGCGGTCGTTCCGAGGTCCACTTCGGTCACAATCAACGAGAGCAGGACGCCGACGATTAAGAGCGGGAAAACAAATCCGTGCAGGATTTTCTTGCTCTCTTTCTCGTAAGCCGAAAACCACCACGCGAGGAAGAAAACGGCGGCCACCTTCGCGATCTCAGAGGGCTGAAACGTGAACGGTCCTAGTCCGACCCAGCGCCGCGAGCCGTTGATGCGCATCCCGAAATGCGGCACAAAACAGAGCCCGAGTGTCACGATGGCGAGGCCGAACCACAGCCACCAGGTGCGCTGCCAGAAATGATAATCCGTCAACGCCGCGACCGTGCAGACAATCAGGCCCACGCCCAGCCAGACCGCCTGGCGCTTGACGAAAAAATAGACATCGCCGTGGCTGTCGCGCGCAAAGGCGCTCGTGCTGAAAAGCATCACGATCCCGATCACAAGCATCACGAGCACGGCCAGAAACATAAAGTATGCGCTTTTGCGATGCATGATCCGGATCGCCCCTGCTTAACCGTCGGCCTTTTTTCCCTTGGTGGTTTTGGCCGGCACGATCAGCTTCTGCCCGATCTGCAATTTATGCGGATCGTCGATGTGGTTGAGCGCGAGCAGTTCGTCGTACGAGACTTTCAATTTTTTCGCGATCGAGACCGGAGTGTCCCCCTTCGCCACGACATAAGTTTTGCCGGAGTCGGTCGCTTTGGCGTGATCTGCTTTTCGCTCCTCCCTGCCGGCGACTCTTGCTGGCGGATGTGCAGATTTTGTTTCGTCGTGGCGCGCATTCGCCGGCACACTCGTTAAGGCATCGGGCGAAGAGTCAATTTTCGCCGGGTCCGGCTCCTGAGTTTTCGCCCGATTGATCGACGCGGTCAGCGGCGGGGGCGGCATCGCTCCCGGGCGCGTTTTGATCGAGTTGAATGCGATGATGCCGGCGACCGCAACGACATGCAGCACGAGCACGATCAGCAGCGCGCGCGAAAGCTTCATGTTTGGTTCCGACATTTCGTCGTAATCGACCGCTCCGAGAGACCGGCGGGCGGTCGTCGCACGTAGTTTTTTGCGGGGAAAGAGCTTTGGAATTTTCATGGGTTTAGGGCGAGAGGGCGTGCACCAGCGCGCGAAATTGATCGCCGCGATCGGCGTAGCTTTTGAACATGTCGAACGAAGAAGTTCCGGGTGAGAAAAGAACCACTTCACCGGCGCGTGCGAGCGCATGCGCGCGCTCGACCGCGTCCGCCAGGGAGTGCGCAATCTCCGATTTAGTCGCGCCGCGCCAATCATGCGCGATCCGATCCGCCATTTCGCCGATCAAGATTGTCGCGCGCACTTTCTCGCCCACGAGTTTTTTCAACGGATCGAAAGCGAAACCTTTGTCCTTGCCGCCGGCGATCAGGACAACCGGTTTGTTTTGGGTGAGCAGCGCTTTCTCGACCGCGTCCAAATTCGTCGCCTTGGAATCGTTAATGTAAATGACGCCGCCGAGCTCCCGCACAAATTCGCAGCGGTGCGGGCGAGGCTCGTAGGCGCAGAGCGGCGGCACCATTTCGCCGAAAGTGAGGCCACGCGCGCATCCGATCGCGAGCGTGGCCATCAGGTTTTCGATGTTGTGTGAGCCACGCAACTTGGTGTGCGCAAGGCGCAGCACCGGCTTGCCCTCATGCACGATCGCGCCGCCCTCGAGACGGAAATCCGCGTGATCCGCGTAAGCGCTAAACGTCACAATGCGCGAAGCAATTTTCGGCAAACTATCCATCGCGTTCACGATCGCGACATCATCGGCCGTTTGATAATCGAAGATCCGCAGTTTCGCGGCGCGATATTCTGCGACCGATGGATAACGATCGAGGTGATCAGGCGCGAAGTTTAGCCACACGCTTACCGACGGCCGGAAGGTGCTGATGGTTTCCAGTTGGAACGAGCTGACTTCAACAGTGAGCACATCCAGTTCCTGTTTTTCGCGAGCGACTTCGGAGAGCGGGTTGCCGATATTTCCACAGGCGATCGTGCGTTGGCCGCAGCCGTTCAGCATTTGCGCGAGCAGCTCTGTCGTCGTCGTCTTGCCGTTCGTGCCCGTGATCGCGACGACCGGGAGTCCACAGGAACGCCAGCCTAATTCCAGCTCCCCCATCGTCTCGATGTTTCGCGATGAAAAGTTCTGCGCCAGCGTGGAGGCGGGATCGATTCCTGGACTCAGGACAACGAAATCGTAAGCGGCGGAATCTTTCTCGGCCTCCGGTCCGCAGATGACGCTCACGCCGCCCGCGCGCAGCTTTTCGACCGTGGATTTGAGCAGGGTTTTCTCGTCCGCCGAATCGAGGACGGTGACGGTCGCGCCTTCACTGCGCAGGAGGAGAGCCGCCGCCGTTCCACTCAGGCCGGCGCCCAGCACCGCAGTTTGTTTGCCCTCGTAACGCACGTCGTTATCTCAATTTCAAAGTCGCCAGGCCGAGCAGCGCGAACACGCCGGAAAGAATCCAAAAACGCACGATGACGGTGTTCTCTTTCCACCCGCTCAGCTCGAAGTGATGATGGATTGGCGACATCGCGAAAATCCGTTTGCCGGTCAGCTTGAAACTCATCACCTGCAGAATGACCGAGACCGCTTCGATCACGAAAACTCCGCCGACCACTGCCAGCAGCAGTTCCTGTTTGCAGCAAATCGCGACCACCCCAATCATGCCGCCGATTGCAAGCGAGCCGGTGTCGCCCATGAAAACTTTCGCCGGATGGCAATTGAACCAAAGAAACCCAAGTCCGGCTCCCACCAGAGCAGCGCAAACGACCGTCAGTTCTCCCGTGAAAGGATAAAACGGGACCTGCAAATACTCTGCGATCTTGAAATTGCCGGCCGCGTAGGTCAGCAAAGTGTAGGCGAGCGCCACCGTCACGGTGCAGCCAATCGCGAGCCCGTCGAGACCGTCGGTCAGGTTCACCGCATTGGACGAGCCCACGATGACGAGCGCGAAAAAGAAAAACGTGAACCATCCCATGTTGTCGATCACCGCATTCTTGAAGAACGGCAGGTAGAGCGAGCGGGCCTGTACCTGGATGAGGGGATTGGCCAAAAACACGAGAGTGACTGCGGCGGCCAGTGCGAGCTGAAAAAACAGTTTCGCGCGTCCGCTGATGCCATCGGATTTCTTTTTTGCCACCTTCAGATAGTCATCGGCGAATCCAAGAGCGCCGAGGTAAAGCATGCTGAAGAGAACGATCCAGACGAACCAGTTGTCGGGCCGGGCCCAGATCAAACTCGATGCGAGCACCGACCCGATGACGAGCACACCTCCCATCGTGGGCGTACCAGCTTTGCTGCCATGCAGTTCCGCCAAATGGCGAACTTCTTCCGCCGTCCGAATCGGTTGACCCACCTTTAATGAAATCAACTTTCGGATGATGAAATTCCCGCAGACGAGCGAGAGCGCGAAGGCGGTGACGGCCGCCGCGACGGCCCGAAACGTGACGTAGAAAAACACGTTGAACCCGCCGATCTGATCGCTCATGCGATGGAGGTAAAACATCATCGCGCGCATCCTCCGGCGGACTGCGACTTCGCAAACTCCTCCAGGACGCGCTCCGTCCGCGCGGATCGGCTGCCTTTGACAAGGACCACATCTCCCGGCTTCGCCCGCTCCGCCAAGATTTCCGCCGCTGCCTCCGCGGAGGCGACCGGAGCAGCGTTTTCTAGCCCGGCGGATCGCGCAGAGCGCGCGATTTCCCGCGCTTCTTCTCCGATCGTGATCAATTCGTCGATGCCCGCCCGGGCCGCCGCCTCGCCAACTTCGCGATGCGCTTGGGCGGAAGCTGCGCCCAGTTCCGCCATCCCACCAAGCACCGCGAAACGGCGCCCATCTGAATCCATCGCCGCGAGCGTGCGCAAAGCCGCCTTCATCGAGTCGGGATTCGCGTTGTAGCTGTCGTCGATGAATTGCAGGCCGTGGATCTGCTTGATTTGCAACCGCGCACCCGTGAGCGCGGCCGAAGCCAGTCCGGTCGCGCATTCTTCGAGCGACAAACCGAAGACGCGACCCGCCGCAATCGCGAGGAGGGCATTCTGCACCATATGCGAGCCGGGAACGGGCAGCTGAGCGCGGCAACGGTGCGCCCCCTCGACGATGGTGAACTCGGATCCTTCGCCGGTCTGCCGCACGTCCGTGGCGCGCACGGTTCCGTGATTGATGCCGGCAAAGATCGTCTTCCCGCGCGTGCGGTCCGCGATGCTCGCGCTGAAATCATCGTCGGCGTTCAGGATGACGGTGCCATCGGCTCCAACCGCTTCCGCCAGCGCGCCTTTCTCTGCCGCAATGGCTGCACGCGTCCCGAAAAACTCGATGTGCGCCACGCCCACGTTTGTGATCAGGGCGACGTCGGGTCGGGCGAGTTTCGCGAGGGCAGCAACCTCACCCGCGCGATTCATCCCGATTTCCCACACGGCAATTTCGTCCCGCGCGCTCGCCTCCAGCATCGTGCGCGGCACTCCGACATGGTTGTTGAGGTTGCCCTCGGTTTTTGTGACGCGAAACCGCCGCCCAAGGACGGCGGCCACGAAATCTTTCGTGCTCGTTTTTCCGTTGCTCCCCGTGATGGCCACGACTTTAAGAGGTAAGGTCTGGCGATATTGCGCGGCGATTTGTTGGTACGCCGCCAACGTCTCGGCGACGCGTAGCACCGCGCACGAATCAGGAACCGATTCGCTCCAGTCTCGATCGACTACTACCCCAGCAGCGCCGCGCTCCACGGCCGTCGCCACAAAGCTATGTCCATCGAAATTCTCGCCGCGCAACGCGACGAAAAGATCGCCCGGTTGCAGCGCGCGCGAGTCGGTACTGACGCGATTGATCGTCAGATCCCGATTACCGGAAACAATTTCGCCACCGGCGAACTGAGCGAGGCGTGCGAGTGGAAGAGCGTCCATTATTCGAATTCGAGCGGACGGTCTTCCAGCGCGCGGCGCGCCAGTGCGATGTCGTTGAACGGGATCGTGTGATCCGCGAATTCCTGATAAGTCTCATGGCCTTTGCCGGCGATAAGCACGATGTCATGCGGTTGCGCCAGCGCCACCGCCCGCGTGATCGCGTGTGTCCGATCGACAATTTTTTCGTAGCGGCCGGATCGAAATCCTTTTTCGACATCGGCGATGATCGCATCCGGGTCTTCCTTCCGCGGATTGTCGGAAGTGATGATGCTGAAATCGGCATTTTCGTCTGCCATTCGGCCCATCAAAGGTCGCTTCTGCCGATCTCGATCACCCCCGCAGCCGAAGACGACAAGCAAGCGGCGCGGATTCAGTTCCCGCAGCGTCTTGAGGACATTTAGGAGCGCGTCATCAGTGTGGGCGTAATCGACAAAAACCTGGAATTGTCGTTTCGCTGGGACTGCCTCGAGGCGCCCGGGCACTTGCGGCGATTTCCCGAGGCATAGAATCGCATCACGCAGATGGATCCCCATGCTGTTGGCCGCGGCCAGCGCCGCCATCGAATTCGCCACATTAAACCGGCCGATCAACGGCACGCGCACAAGATAGCTCCGGCCGCGCGCGTCCAATTGATAAGATGTACCGCCAAATTCCATCCGGTAATTCGAAGCGCGAAAGTCCGCGCTCGCCCCCAACCCGTAGGTCACGACCGGGAAATCTCTCGGCATTCGCGCAAGGATCTGGCGTCCGAAGCGGTCGTCGGAATTGATCACCGCAACCGGTTTCGTTTTCGTTTTCTGCGTGGCGAGGCCGGTGAAGAGCTGCAGCTTCGATTCGAAGTATTGCTCCATCGTCCCATGAAAATCGAGGTGGTCCTGCGTGAGATTCGTGAAGACTGCCACATCCCATTCGAGGCCGTGGGTGCGTCCCTGGGCGAGCGCATGGGAAGAGACTTCCATGGCTACGGCCTTGCAGCCGGCATCCGTGATCTGCG
Organism: Chthoniobacterales bacterium; assembly: GCA_035937255.1. Classification (GTDB taxonomy): domain Bacteria; phylum Verrucomicrobiota; class Verrucomicrobiia; order Chthoniobacterales; family UBA10450; genus JACCXL01. The sequence goes on from DASYVG010000434.1 coordinate 10,305, forward strand.
CGAGCAGTTCCTGCAAATCGAGTGACTCCGGTGTCGTGCGCGTGGCGGGCAAGACGCGTTCTCCGATTTCGTATCGAACCGTCCCGATCAGTCCGCAGCGCAGTCCGGCGCGTTCGCAGATGTGTTTGAGCAGAAAAGTGGTCGTCGTTTTGCCGTTCGTGCCGGTGACGGCGACCATTTTCAGGCGGCGCGCGGGACGGCCGTAGAATGTCGCCGCCAGATCGGCGAGCGCGTTCCGCGCGTTGTCGACGACGAGGCAGGTGGCGCGCGCGCATTTCTCCTCCTCCTCCGTGACGATCACCGTCGCGCCCTTTTCGATCGCCTGGTTGATGAACTGGTTGCCGTCCACTTTTTCTCCTCGCAGCGCGACGAAGAGGCCGTTCCTCTGCATTCTCCGCGAGTCATACGCGATGCCTTCCACATTGCGATCAAGCGGCCCGACGATCCGGCGCGTTGGGATGGCAGCGGCGAGAGTTTTGAGCTGCATGAGAAGTGGCGTGTCGGGCGCAACGCGCTCAACGCCGCGCAGGATTGGTTAAGGCTACGCGTCCCTGCGTCACTGGTTTGCCGAGCTCCTCATGCGGCTCAAGGTCAAGATATCTCGCCGCTTTTTCGGCGATGTGAGAGAAGATCGGGCCCGCCACGAGCCCGCCGTAATTCAACTCCGGCTTGCTCGTGTGCGCATCGTCCAGCACCACGAGCCCCACAAATTCGGGCTGGTCAGACGGCAAGTAGCCCGAAAAGGAGACGACGTATTTCCCCTGCTCATAGCCGCCCTTCGGACTCACCTTTTGCGCCGTGCCAGTCTTGCCGGAAATTGTGAAACCAGGCACGGCCGCGGCCGCCGCTGTGCCGCGGTCGCTCACCACACCACGGAGCGCGTCGCCGATTTCTCGCGCGGTCTGCGCCGAAACGACCTGGCGCAGTACCACTGGTGAAAACGTGCTCACGATCTGCCCATCCTGTGTCGTGACTGATTTCACCACGCGCGGCGTGACAAGCTTGCCGCCATTCGCAATCGCCGCCATGGCCAGCGTCATTTGCAATGGAGTCACGCCGACTTCGTGTCCCATCGGAATGCGCGTGATCGAAATCTTGCTCCACGATTGCGGTGGGCGAATGATCCCGCTGATCTCGCCC
>DASYVG010000435.1:0-4046 GCA_035937255.1 Chthoniobacterales bacterium
GCTTCGGTAAAAAAGGCGAAGCCTTCGAGGGAAAACGGCATTCCGATAATCGCGCCCGCTTTTTCCATGAAACCTGGCCAGAGCAAACCGAGCTCGAACGCGAGCACCGTTCCCGAGACCGCGCCGACCGCGAAGAGAATCGCCGCGCCTCTCGCCCAGCGCTTCGCGAGCTCGAGGAACACCGGGCGCCCCGTCCGGAGATACATCCCCTCGGCGATCGCCATGAGGACGGGTAAAGCGATGCCAATCGCGGCGAAGACGATATGGAAGCCGAGCGACATGCCCATCTGTGAGCGGGCAAAAAGAAAATCACTCATGTCGGCGACGTAAACCCGGTCGATAGTAACGCCCTGTTCTACCGCCAGCAATCAACCGAGCATGCGGCGCCAGGCGACCGCCATATCGCGTCGGCGATTAAACCCAGGCAAAAATAAGTGGTGACTCCCCGCGCCGAGCTTTGCTATTCAACAATTTATGAACGTTAAATTGTTTGGTGACCGCCAGGAAGGACCCGTTGGCGTCGTAAATGCACGGCCCATCCGATACGCCTCCGAGAGATTACCGAATCTTCGCGAACTCGGCCAGAACATCTGCCTCACGCTGGCGTTGCTGACGCTCGCACTGGCGCAAACTGTCCAAGCCGGGGGATACGGCAGCGATGGAAAATCTCCGCCGCTCGAACAAGCATCGGTTGATTGGCGAGAATTCGCGATTTCGCCCGTTTCAAATCCGATCTTTTTTGAAGATCCCCGCATCGAGACGGGCGTCCGGCTCATTTATCTCTACAACCGGGTCAGTGATGATCTCAGTCTCAATCTCGGCGGCACGAACGTGAACCTCGGCGGCGCCGACATCCACGCCTACGGTGCGCAGATCCGATACGCGATCACCCCGCGCCTCGCTTTCATCGCGACCAATGATGTCGGGATTTACTTTGAACCAGATCGGCCGATCCCAGGCACCGCCTTCCAGAGGCAGACCGGCTATTCCGATCTCGATGTCGGTTTCAAATACGCGCTCATCGACGATCCCGCTCATCAATTCTTGCTCACTCCCATCCTCACTTATGCGATCCCGACCGGCGCTCGCCGGGTTTTCCAAGGTGACAACTCCGGCATTTTCGATGTGGCCGTTTCCTCGGAGAAAGGCTTCGACAAGTTTCATCTGATCGGAAACATCGGTGTCCGAATCCCGGTGGACACAGACAGGAACAGCACGGAGCTGCACTACAGTTTGCACGCCGACTACTATGTTAATCGATTCTTTATCCCGCTGGTGGAGTTCAATGGTTGGACGGTCCTGGACAGTCCGCGCGGAAACAAAGGACCGCTGGGAGGCTTCGGCACGGCGCTAAATACCGAGGGCGCAGACCTCATCAATTTCGGCGCATCCAATCTCGAGGGAAATACCCAGGCTGCGTTCGGCGTCGGGTTCCGTTCCAAATTTTGTAAGTATGTCGATTTTGGAGTCGTCTACGAACACACTGTCACATCACCCGAGGGAGCTTTTGAACAGCGGGTTACGACCGATCTGATTTTCCACTTTTAGTAACGGCTCTTTGCGAGATCGCGGCGGGACGGTTCGTCTGTTTCGACCGTCCGCGGCTTTCGCTATTAGTCGCTTGGCCGTTGCAGCCGCCGTTCCGGGAGGTAAGGCAAGACCTGCGGAATCTCGCCGGCGCGGAGTTTCTGTTGCACATCGCGCCAGTAAGCCGCGCGAAAGAGGTCCGCGTGCTGTTCGAATAGGGCAGGACGCGCCGCGCCCGGCAGGGAAAGAAAGTTGGGGAACTCTTCCGGAAAGATGTCGTTCTCGCGCACGGAATACCATGGCTCGGCTGCCGTCTCCTGCTCTGGCGTGGTCGGTTGCGGCATGTCGCGAAAGTTGCAGTCGGTGATAAAGCAGAGCTCATCGTAATCGTAAAAAACGACGCGACCTGTTCGAGTAACGCCGAAATTTTTCGTCAGCAGATCGCCTGGAAAAATATTCGATGCTGCGAGGTCTTTGATCGATTGGCCGTAGTCGCGCGCGGCGTCTGCAACCGCTGACTCGTCAGCTTCAAGTAAGAACAGATTCAACGGGCGAATACGCCGCTCGACGTAGGCATGGGCGATCACCACGTCATCGCCTTCCAGTCGGACGGTGGAGCCGGCGTCGCGCAGCAGATCCTCGAGCAGCCCGGGATCGAACCGCTCGCGCGCAATGCGCAGATGCTCGAATTCGTGCGCTTCAACCAGACGTCCCGCGCGGTCATGTTCAAAGACAAGCCGGTAGCGGCGCATGACTTCCTCGCGCGTGCTCTCTTTTGGATAATCGAAATGATCTTTGATCAGTTTGAAAACGACATCGTAGCTCGGGAGCGTGAAGACGAGCATGACCATCCCACGTGTCCCTTCCGCGGGGACGAAGCGATCGCTCGAAGTGCGCAGGTGTCGCACGAAGTCACGATAGAACTCCGTCTTGCCGTGGCGATGAAAGCCGATGGCGTTGTAGAGATCGATCAGGCGTTTGCGCGGCATCAGCTCGCCCAGGCTGCGCACCAGTGTATAAGGGCACGCGGTGTCGACGCGGAAATACGAACGCGTAAATGAAAACAGAATCGCCAGATCGGTTTCCCCGATGAGCACCGCGTCCAGTTCGATTCCCTGGTCGCTCTCGTGCCGCAAACAAAACGCGATCGGAACAGCCGCGCCGCTGTCCTCGCGGGATACACGAGCGACAAGGTAAGCGCCGCGGCCTCTGTAGAATACGTTGCCGACGATCTCCAACGTTGCGTCGCGGCGCCCGTCCACCGCGGCTCCAATGCGCTTTGCGGCTGCTTGCACCGCCTCACCCAGAGCGCACCAATGTTCTTTGGAAAAACTTGCGACGGAGTCCGTCAACGCAGCGGAGAGGAGCTGGGCAATCGAAGGTTCGGAATATGAGCGCGGTGGCTGCCGCTGAGACACGATTGGCGGTTCGTCGAAATCGGTGTCGACAAACTCGATCGCCTGATCAACTCCCTCCGTCGCAAAGACGCGGCGCGTCAGCGAATTGAAGAAGCTCTCGGCAAGTTCACGCTTCGGCGAGTGCGCAATGAGCGACGAGTAAACGGCCTTCATTCCCATCCAGATGCTGCGTTCGTAGAGCCGCGAGCCCATCACGTCTCTGATCTGCTGCGTGAGTTCCTCCATTTCGCGCGTGTAGAGGTGCAGTCGCTCGGCTGCATCGGCGAACGATCCGCGCCAGTCGCGGGCGAGAAACCTCTCTTTCGCGCGCAGCGTGATTGTGTGGAACTGCTCGTCGTATTCGACAAACGCGCTCTGCGTCGTCTCCGCGCATAGCGCCGAGAGCCGGCTGTCGGTCAGGGCCGCGCTTTCCGCAGGAGCCGGGTTGCTGATCACGACCCGCGGTTCAGTGAAACTGCTCTTGTTCCGTGGAACCGGTGAGCGCGGTTGTCGAACTTTTGCCGCCTGCGATCACCTGCGCGACCTCATCGAAGTAACCGGTGCCGACTTCGCGCTGATGTTTTGTGGCTGTATAGCCGTCATTCTCCGCGGCGAATTCCGCTTCCTGTAACTCTGAGTAAGCCGCCATGCCGCGATCCTTGTAACCGTGTGCGAGCCGGAACATGCCGTAATTGAGCGCGTGAAAGCCGGCGAGCGTGACGAATTGAAATTTGTAACCCATCGCGCCGAGCTCGCGCTGAAATTTTTCGATGGTCGCGCTGTCGAGTTTCTTTTTCCAGTTAAAGGAGGGCGAGCAGTTATAGGCGAGCAGCTTGCCGGGAAATTTCTTGTGCAAGCTCTCAGCGAAACGTTTCGCTTCGCTCAGGTTCGGCTCGCTTGTTTCGCACCAGATCATGTCGGCATACGCGGCGTAGCTCGTGCCGCGCGCGATCGCCTGATCGAGTCCGGCGCGCACACGATAGAAACCTTCCGCTGTTCGCTCGCCGGTGAGGAATTCATGATCGCGCTCGTCCACATCGTTGGTGAGCAGTGCCGCGGCATTCGCGTCAGTGCGTGCGACGATGAGCGTTGGCACGTTCGAAACATCCGCGGCCAGGCGCG
>DASYVG010000436.1:0-5901 GCA_035937255.1 Chthoniobacterales bacterium
GCCGCGGCGATAAAATCTCGCAGACGTTGGTGATCTTTCCGTCCTGCGGAACTCTCAACGCCGCTCGTTACATCCGCCCCGAACGGCCGGACAATTCGCAGCGCCTCGGCCACGTTGCCCACCGTGAGTCCGCCGGCCAGCACGATTCGGCGGTGCGAATTCTGGCGCACAAAATCCGCCGCTAACCCCCAAGGGAACGTTTTGCCACTTCCCCCGAAGGTTCCAGCGTGCAGAGAATCGAGGACGAACGTGCGGGTCGAGAAATCTGGGAGTTCCCTAAGTGACGACCCATCCCGCACGGGTAACACTTTTGCGAAGCGAATGCCGGCCAGCCGCAGTTGCCGGCAAAACTCAGGGCTTTCGCGACCGTGTAACTGGAGACCACTGATGCCGGGCAATTCTCCGATTACGATCGCTTCTTCGAGTGTCGGGTCCACCACGACCGCCACCTTGAGAATGCTTCTTGGTAAGTCTCCTATCCACCGGGCGACCTCGGCGGGCCGCACGTACCGCTTGCTTCCCGGAAAGAAGTTAAATCCCAGCGCGTCTGCTCCGGATTCAATCGCCGCTTCCGCATCGGCGCGGTTTGTGATTCCGCAAATCTTTACTCGCACCGGTGCGGCGGATCGGCTCACCGAGAGCTGCGCACGACGCGTCCCTGCACACGCTTCACCTGCGTGTGGTGAGTGAGCACGTGAACTCGGCCGTCACTGCCGCGGAAAAACGCGCTCAGGAACCAGCTTAAGATCCCAATCAGAATCGCGCCCCAGAAAGCGCTGGCGAAGGTATCGACATGAAAGCCGCTTACGAAGCTTGGAATCCAGAGTAGCATCAGCCCATTCACAACCAGGATGAAAAGGCCAAGTGTGAGCAGGATCAGAGGCGCGCTCAGAAGCAGCAATACCGGACGGACGAAAGCGTTCAGAATTCCGAGCAGCAACGCGGCCCCGATCAATGAACCGACGCTGTCGTAGCGCAGGCCGTGGATGAACACCGCCGCCACCATCACCGCTACCGTGGTTATCGCCCATCGGAACACGAAATGTCGCATGACACAGCCTACGCGGACCATCACGATGGAAGCAACCGGTTTAGAGAATCCACTTGCAAAGGCGTTCCCGACCGGCAATCGGTTGGCAGGAATCAACCAATCTTAGAAGTGACGAAGAAAATTTCGACCACCACAACGCGCCTCGCGCCGCCCGGATCGCCCGCCGCTGCGGCGAACGTGCTGGACTTAACAGCAGCGGCGCCGACAGAATCGACGAAACGGAAGAGGACCGCGGGGAAGCGTGTCACCGGCGCACAATCCCGCGGCGGCAAGACGATTTCTCGTTCAGCCAGGGCAAAGAAGACCACGAGTCCGACGGATGAGGAGATCCGCATCCGCGCCTACTTTATTGCGGAGCAACGATATCGGTTCGGAACGACGGGCGACGCAGCTTCCGATTGGCTCAAGGCCAAAAATCAGCTGATCTCGGAGCGAAGCGACGTCCAAAAAAAAGGTTAGCCCTACGCCTCCGGCATCGGCTCGATGTCCGGCACGCACGTTCTGATCTTTTCCAGAAGCCGGTTGAGCGCGAAAGGCTTCGGGATCAACCCCGCGACCCGAGGGTCCTGCAGCAGCTCTTGCGCGCGTCGATCATCACCTTTTCCGGTCACCAAGATTAATGGCGGAACGCTGCGGGCTGGTCTTTCATGATCATAAACCTTGCCGATCAAATAAAAGAGCATCGCGCCGTCGATCATCGGCATGGAAAAATCGAAAATCAGCAGATCGTACGAGCGCCGCAGAGCGAGTTCGAAGCCGTATTCCGGACTGGGCGAAGTGTCGATCTCGCATCGCAGCAGCGATGTGAGAGCTTCTCGTGTAATGCGCATGAGCCCGGCGTCATCATCAACCATCAGAAACCGTTTCGCTTCGCCTGCACCCATGACTCGACGCTTGCGCGAAAGGCGGAGCCCTTTCAAGCTTTAGTTCTCCTCGATGCCCCCGAATGATCCCGCTGCCCAGCTCGCCGACGCCCTGCGGGAACGTCGAGCGATCATCGCTGACGAAGAAAGCCGGCGTCGACCGGAGCAGCACATGGCGCGGCTGCGAGCGGTTTCGGAACGGATCGAAGGGCTGCGCACCCGACTGCCTGAGCCGGTGCACCCGCAGCTGGCGCATTATCTCGCGCGCTCGAGTTACGACAAAGCTCTCGCGTTCCTCGAGAACGGCACGACGTGAGCGGTTGTCGGCGCTAAGAGCGTTACCGCGAATACAATTCAACGATCAACTGCTCGTTGACCATCGGCTGCATTTCTTCGCGTGTCGGAATGCGCGAGACTTTGCCACTCAAGGCATCGCGATTCGCAACGAGCCAATCAGGCACGGGAGCGATCTGCGTCATTTCCAGATTGCGCGCGGCGAGCTGCTTCGATTTCGGCCGGTCCTTAATCGTTACTTCGTCGCCCGGTTTCACATTATACGAGGCAATGTTTACGTTTCTCCCATTCACCTGCACGTGGCCATGTGAAACGAGCTGACGCGCTCCGCTGCGCGTGTTCGCCAGTCCCAGGCGGAAAACGACGTTATCGAGGCGGGTCTCCAGCAGCTGCAAAAGTGTCTCGCCGGTCACGCCGCGTTTGCGCAGTGCGGTTTCGAAAATGCGACGGAACTGCTTCTCGAGCAGTCCGTATTGATAGCGAAGCTTCTGCTTCTCTCCGAGAGCAACAGCGTAATCGGATTGCTTCCGGCGCGAGCCTTTCGGACCGTGCATGCCGGGCGGATAATTCTTCCGCTCCAAAGATTTCGATGGTCCAAAAAGAGGCACCCCGTAGCGGCGGCTCACTTTGGTTTTCGGTCCAGTATATCTACCCATGAGAGGTTAAGTCGTTAGCTAAATCGGCAATCAAACACGACGGGGCTTCGGCGGCCGGCAGCCATTATGCGGGACTGGCGTGACATCACGAATGACGGTGAGATCGAGGCCAATTGCCTGCAGCGCGCGCACCGCAGACTCGCGACCAGCACCCGGCCCTCTCACCAAGACCTCGACTTCCTTGAGCCCATGGCCCATGGCCTGTCGGGAAGCGTCCTGCGCCACCATCTGCGCCGCGTAAGCCGTACTTTTGCGAGAGCCCTTGAAACCGACTTTACCCGCGCTGGACCAGCCGATCACGTTGCCACTCAGATCGGTGATCGTGACGATCGTGTTATTGAAGGTCGAGAGCACATGTGCGATTCCGGAATGTACATTCTTGCTGCCCTTCGCCTTGACGATCTTCGGCTTCTCAATGTCATTCGGATCGAGCGAAAGATTTTCCTTCGGAGGCTCGGCGGCCGGCGCTTCTTCTTTTTTCGCCTTGGATGGCTTCTTCGCAGCTTTGGGCGGCTCCGCTGGCGCATTCTCGGAGGCGGTTGGTGCGGCGTGTCCCCCCGCACTGGCGGCGGCAGTTGGCGTCGCTGACTCCGCCGAGGTCAGCTCCGGATTCGCGACCGAGGCCTCTTCCTTAGCTTTTCCCGCTTTTGGTTTGCGGTCCTCCGTGCTGCCGGATTGCGCCGGCTTTTTTGCGTCTGAATCTGCCATCTGAGTTGTCGTTAAGGTTTAAACTTTGCCGGCTTTCGCATCCTTGTTGCGAATCACGCCGACGGTTTTCCGCGGACCTTTGCGCGTCCGCGCGTTGGTGGACGTCCGCTGGCCCCGCACCGGCAGTCCACGCCGATGGCGGATACCGCGATAACAATTGATCGCCTGCAAGCGTTTCAGATTTCCCTGTAGTTCGCGGCGAAGATCGCCTTCGATCAGCATTTTGTTACCGGTGATCGCGTGGATGATATCGTTGATTTGCTGCGGCGTGAGGTCCTTCGCGCGCAGATTCGGATCGATGCGGGTCTGATCGAGGATTCGTTTGGACGCGCTCGACCCGATACCGAAAATATAGGTGAGAGAAGCTTCGATACGCTTCTCGGCGGGGATTTCGACTCCAAGTAAACGTGGCATAAAATTGGTTTAGCCTTGGCGCTGTTTGTGGCGCGGGTTCTTGCAGATCACGCGCACAACGTTCTTGCGCTTCACGATCTTGCACGCTTCACAAAGTCTTTTCACTGATGGTCGCACTTTCATAAAATCAAGCGATTCGCGAAACGAAAAACGCGGAGATCAACTCCGCGTTGTCACGGCTGGCGGGAGGTAATCCGCCCCTTCGACAAATCGTAGGGAAAAACCTCTAGCATAACTTTCTCGCCTGGCAAGATAGGATTGGTCGCGTGACCCATTTCGGCTCCCCCACGGGCCAGCACGCAGTGCCCATTTGGAGCTTCCACGCGGAGCAAATTGTCCGACAAAACCTCCATCACCGTGGCCTTTACTTGAATTGCGTCGTTCCGCGGCATGTCAGGATTTCCGGCCCTTCCTTCGTCACCAGGACGGTATGCTCAAAATGCGCAGAGGGCATTCCGTCTGCGGTGCACACGGTCCAACCATCATCGAGCAACCGAACTGCCGCGGTTCCGGCGTTGATCATCGGCTCGATGGCCAGGGTCATACCCGCGCGCAAACGCGGTCCGCTGCCCCGCCGGCCGTAATTTGGGACCTGCGGTTCCTCGTGCAGTTTACGGCCAACGCCGTGACCGACAAATTCGCGCACAACGCTGAACCCATTCCGCAAAGCTTCCTTCTCGATCGCTGCCGAGACATCGCCGAGTGGCACTCCTTCGCTGACAAATGCGATCGCGCGACCCAAGGCCTGCTCGGTGGTGCGCAGCAGCTTCTCCGTACGACCATCGATCACGCCCGCCGCGACTGTCGTCGCGGTGTCGCCGACCCATCCGTCCTGGACCACGCCAATGTCGAGCTTCACGATATCGCCGTATTGAATGCGCCGCTGGCTTCCGATGCCGTGGACAATTTCGTCATTCAAAGAGATGCAGATGTTGCCGGGAAACACGCGGTGTCCCAGGCGATAGCCGAGAAAGGCACTCTGCACATGGCGATCGCTCATCAAGTCGGCGGCCGCTTGATCGACTTCCTTCGTCGTAATCCCAGGTCGAACAAGATCACTGACTCGATCGAGAACTTCGCTGGCAGTGCGGCAGGCTTGCCGCATTTTCTCGACCTCTTTCCCCGATTTAATCGGGATCATGCGCTCTGCTCGATCAGACGCGAAAGGTCCGCAAAAACAGCATCGCGTTCACGGTTCCCGTCGATGGATCGCAGCGTCCCCGCTTTCTCGTAGAAGTCCGCGAGTGGCTGCGTCTTGGCGTTGAATTCCGCCAATCGTTTTTGCAAAACGTCGACATCGTCGTCGTTTCTCCGCACCAGGGGACCATCGCAGTATGGGCAAACCGGTCGCTCGGCGAACGTGGCGCTCGTCACACTCGTGGTGAAGCCACACGAGCGGCATTGCAGCCGGCTTGAGATTCGTTCGCGGACAGTCTCTTCCGTTACTTCCAGCCAAATGGCGAGGTCGAGCGGGGTGCGATGTCGCGCCAGGATGCTCTGCAGGCTCTCCGCTTGCGGAACCGTGCGAGGAAATCCGTCGAAAACAAAGCCGTGTCCGCCGTGCAGCCGGAGCCAATCCTCGATCAAGCCGACGATGATTTTGTCCGGCACGAGTTCACCGTGCTGTGTTATCTCGGCCGTTTCCATGCCGAGAGCAGTGCCGAGATCTTTCTCGCGGCGCAAAATCGCCCCTGGCGAGGTGACCGGCACCCCGAAATGGCGAGTGATCATCTCCGCCTGTGTTCCCTTGCCGGAACCGGGAGCGCCGAGCAGGACGAGTCGCCTTTTCACAGCGGAACTCTACCGGCCGTAGACAAAAATGGCGACGCCGCCAATAACGAGAATCGCGATCCCGACATAAAGCCACATCAACGTGCTCTGGCGCGCGGCGTCACCGCGATTGTAAGAGGCGCGA
>DASYVG010000437.1:0-3265 GCA_035937255.1 Chthoniobacterales bacterium
CATTAATCCGAACGTGAAGCTCCGCAGCTTTCGTCCGCCGCCAGGTGAAGCCTACGGCCGGATCGAAGGGCCGAAGGGCGAACTCGGTTTTTATCTGATTAGCGATGGCAGCGGGAATCCGTATCGCTATCGTGTGCGCCCGCCGAGTCTCATTAACCTAACGATCCTCGAAGACATGTGTCTTGGACACACCGTCGCCGATGTGATGGTGATTCTCGGCAGCGTCGATATTGTGATGGGGGAAGTGGACCGATGATACTGGGCGCGGGAATAGTAAAGGGCATGGCGGTGACCGCGCGGAACTTCATCGGAAGTTATTTCGAGAAGGATCGCCTGATCACGGTGCAGTACCCCGAGGAACGTGACCCGCTCCCGGAGAACTATCGCAACTTTCCCTTTCTGGTTTTCGACACCGATGATGCGGAGGCGGGCTTGCGCTGCGTGGCATGCAAGATCTGCGAGAAGGAATGCCCGCCGCAATGCATCCTGATCGTAAAGAGCGAAGACAAGAAGCCCGATTACATGGGCAAGCCACAGTTTTATCCGGCGGTCTTCGACATCGATATCTCGGTCTGCATGAGCTGCCAGATCTGTGTCGAGGTTTGTCCGTTCGAGGCGATCAAGATGGACAAGGTGTTCGAGTTGAGCCAGCGCGAACGATTCGATGCGTTGCTGCAACGCAAGAGCGACCTGGCTAAATCCAACGCCTACTATCACCGCATTCACCCACTCGAGGCGGCGGAGGTGGACGCAAATCTCGCCGCTGCCGCCGAGGCAAAGAAGAAAAAGACGTAGTGGTGAGAATCCGGCGACGGATCTCGCCAGCTATCTGCGTTTCACAGAAGTCGCTGATCTGGACGAGAGAGCGGGCCGGCTTGAGGAGGCGGTCAAATTCGCTTTAAAGTGCCGAGTAACAATCTGACGTGATCACTGTGCCAAGAAAACAGATCATCTGGCAAGCCTTGCTGGGCCGAGTTACCAGCTTGGTCCCGGCGGAGGAGCCTTCCGCGGATGAAGCGCCACTCCGCGCGGAATTGTTGACGATCGACCAACTGGTTGAACACGCCAAAACGGTCGCAGCACAACACCGCATTGCGACCAAGGAGGCGAGCAACCGCTTGCTCGCCAGGTTGGACGAGAACGAAGAGATTCTCCAGACCTTCAATCACGCCACCGCGGCGATCGATCGCTCCCGGCGCGTCACGCCGGCCGCGGAATGGTTGCTCGATAATTTTTATCTCATCCGGGAACAAATCCAGCTGGCGCGGCGCCATCTGCCGCGCAATTACAGTCGGGAATTGCCGCGTCTTGCACAAGGGCCTTCGGCCGGGCTGCCGCGCGTCTATGACCTGGTGCTCGAACTGATTTCGCATGTCGATGCCGAAGTCGACGCGGAACATTTGAGCGCCTTCGTCGCGGCCTATCAGAGTGTCACCCCGCTGGAACTCGGTGAGTTATGGGCGGTGCCGATCATGCTCCGGTTAGGCTTGATCGAAGATCTGCGCCGAATCACCGCCCGCTTAGGTGCGGATCGAGAGGACCGCAATCTGGCTGAGCTTTGGGGCGACCGCCTGGAGAAAGTCTTGGAGACCAATCCATCGAATCTTGTCGTGGTGGTGGCGGAGATGGCGCAGGCGCAACCTCCGATGTCCGCCGCATTCGTGGTGAAATATTGCGAGCGCCTGGCCCGGCTGAATCCGGCGGCCCAGTTAGCGCGCAACTGGCTCGAGCAGCATTTGGCCGCGGAAGGTTACTCGGTCGAGCAAGGCATCATGACGGAGAGCCAGGGCCAGGCGGCCGAGCAAGTTTCCATCAGTCACGCGATTACGAGTTTGCGTTGCCTCAACGTGATCGACTGGCGGACGTTCGTCGAGACCCAGAGCGTGGTCGAGCAAACGTTGCGGAATGATCCCGCTGAGACTTATCCCGCGATGGATTTCTCCACCCGCGACCGTTATCGCCACGCGGCGGAGCGCATCGCCCGGCGCAGCGAGCGATCGGAAAAGGAAGTGGCCCAAAAGGCGGTCGAGCTGGCCGAACGAAGTGCTCGCGAAAAAGGCCGCAACGATCGCACGTCGCATGTCGGTTATTACTTGATCGATCAGGGGCAAACGGCACTGGAGAAAGCCGTCCAGGCGCGTTGGCCTTGGGCGACCGTGCTCGAGCGGCCCATCCACCGGTTTCCACTCACCTTTTATCTCGGCGGGACTTTCCTGATCATGGCCCCGCTAACTTTTGGCGTGCTGCGCCACGCGCAAGCCCTTCAGGTGTACGGATGGAAACTGATCGCGCTCGTGCTATTGGCGTTAGTCTGTCTCAGCCAGTTAGCCGTGGCGGTGATGCACTGGCTTTCCACTCTGCTGGTCAAGCCGCGCCTGCTCCCGCGAATGGATTTTTCCGGAGGCATCGCGGCGGATTGCCACACCATGGTGGTGGTGCCGACGATGTTGGCCGATGCGAGCGGTATCGAACGATTGTTGGAAACACTGGAAATCCATTATCTGGCCAACCGGGACGACAACCTTCGCTTCGCGCTCCTGAGCGATTTTCGCGACGCGGCCCAGGAAATAACGCCGGATGATGCGGCCTTTCTCCAACAGGTCGAACAAGGAATCGGCGCGTTGAATCAAAAGTATCAATCGGATCGCGCGAGTATTTTTTTCCTCTTCCACCGTCCGCGTCTCTGGAACCAAGCCGAAGGAGTCTGGATGGGTTACGAGCGCAAAAGGGGGAAGCTGGCTGAGTTCAATGCCTTGCTCCGTGGTCGCGGCCGGGAGTGCTTCTCGCTGATCGTGGGAGATACCTCGTTCTTGCCAGCGACGCGCTTTGTGATCACGCTCGACGCCGATACCCAGCTGCCGCGGGATGTCGCGCGCCAGTTGAGCGCCACCCTCGCGCACCCGCTCAACCGGCCGCAGTTTGATCCGCAAAATGGCGTGGTTCGCGAAGGCTACAGCATCTTGCAACCGCGGGTAGGTGTAAGTCTACCGAGCGCGAGTCGATCTTGGTTTGCGCGCATTTTCACCGGCGACGCCGGGATCGATCCCTACACCCGCGCGGTCTCGGATGTTTACCAGGATCTCTTCAACGAAGGCACATTCATCGGCAAAGGCATTTACGATGTAGATGCCTTTGAACGCGCTCTGGAAGGCCGCTTTCCGGAAAATTCCATCCTCAGTCATGACTTGATTGAGTCGGTCCATGCGCGCTCGGCCTTGATCAGCGATGTGGAACTCTACGAAGGATATCCTTCACGTTACGATAC
>DASYVG010000438.1:0-6226 GCA_035937255.1 Chthoniobacterales bacterium
CGGCCGGCGCGTTGATTTGTCCGCGCCAGGAGATTACGCTCCGCGCGCGCATGCCTCAGAATTACAAGGAAACGCTGAACCTACCGCGCACGGAGTTTCCGATGAAGGCAAATCTGGCGCAACGCGAACCGGAAATTCTGCGGATCTGGGAGGAGACGCGCGTCTATGAGCAAATCCAAAAGGCACGGGCCGGCGCGGAGTTGTTCGTTCTGCACGATGGACCGCCCTTCGCGAATGGAGATGTGCATATGGGCACGGCCCTCAACAAAATCCTCAAAGACATGGTGGTGAAGTCGAAAGCGATGGCCGGCTTTCGCGCGCCTTATGTCCCCGGCTGGGACTGCCACGGTCTGCCGATCGAGTTCAAAGTCGTCAAGGAATCGCGCGGGCTCTCGCCGCTTGAGGTGCGGCAGAAATCGGAGTCGTTCGCGCGCAAGTTTGTCGACATCCAGCGCGCGCAATTCAAGCGGCTCGGCGTCCTGGGCGATTGGGAGCACCCATATCTCACCATGAATGCCGCGTACGAAGCGGAGATTCTGCGCGCGTTCGCGGCCTTGGTGGAGCGCGGCCTCGTCTACGAATCAAAGAAGCCGGTTTTCTGGAGCACCGGCGCACAAACCGCGCTGGCGGTCGCGGAGGTGGAATATCACGACCGGGAAGACACAGCGGTTTATGTGAAGTTTCCCGTCCCAGCCGCGGAAGCCGAAAAGTTTGGGTTAGCTGCCGATCGCCCGTTGAGCATCGTCATTTGGACGACGACCCCGTGGACGCTGCCGGCGAATCTTGCGATCGCGATCCACCCTGACTTGGAATACGAAATTCTCGGAAACAGCGAGGAGCGCGTGATTATTGCGCACAAGCTCTATGAAAAATTCAGGCTGCAGGCCGACTTCTTTGCGCCCGAAGGGCTGGAGTTCCGCACTGGGAAACAACTCGCCGGTCTCCAAGCGCAACATCCGTTTCTCCCGCGGACATCGGTTATCCTGCCAGCGGACTTTGTCTCCACCGACACCGGCACCGGGGCGGTGCACATCGCGCCCGGGCATGGCGAGGATGATTACTCGTTAGGTAGAGCGAACAAACTGGAAATCTTATCGCCGGTCGACGATCACGGCCGCTACACCGAGGAAGTGGGAATCGCAGAACTGGTGGGGAAGTATGTCTTCGATGCAAATGCCGACATCGTCCGCATTCTGCGCGAGCGTGGCATGCTTGTCGCGGAGCAGAAGTATCAGCATTCCTATCCCTATTGCTGGCGCTCGAAGACGCCGATCATCTTTCGCGCCGTCGAACAATTTTTCATTCGCATCGATGAGCTGCGCACGAAAGCACTCGCTGCGATCAAGGAAGTGAATTGGCTGCCCGCTTGGGGCGAGAACCGGATCAGCGGGACGGTCGAGTCGCGCCCGGATTGGGTCATTTCACGGCAGCGCAGCTGGGGCGTGCCGCTGCCTGTTTTCTACTCGGCCGACGGCGCGCCGCTTCTGAACGCCGATTGGATTCGCAAGCTCGCCGATCTCGTCGCGCTACGGGGTTCAAACGTCTGGTTCGAACTCGACGATGCGCAGCTCGCGCGCGAGCTCGAGTTGCCGGCCGGCACCATGCACCGCAACGACACGATTGATGTCTGGATCGATTCGGGGGTGTCTCACCAAGCCGTGCTCGCCACGCATCCTGAGCTGCGCGATCCAGCCGATATGTATCTCGAAGCGACGGATCAACATCGCGGCTGGTTCCAGTCCTCTCTCATGACGAGTGTGGCGCTGCACAATCGCGCGCCTTACAAAACCTGCGTCACGCACGGATTTGTGGTCGACGTTGACGGCAAGAAGATTTCCAAGTCGAGCACCTATAACAAGCCCATGGATGCGACGCATTTTGTCGACAAACATGGCGCTGACATTGTGCGGCTCTGGGTGAGTAGCGTTAACTACACGGATGACGTGCCGTTCTCGGAAGAGATGTTCACGCGGCTCGGCGACACGTATCGCCGGATCCGGAATACTTTACGTATCCTGCACGGTAATCTGTTCGACTTCAATCCGGAGAGGCCCACGCCTAACGACTCATTTACGCTCGTCGATCGCTGGATTCGGGAGCGGCTGGAAAACGTAGTCGCGGAGTGCCGCGGGGCCTACGCGGATTTCGAATTCCACAAGGTTTATCACATCCTGAATCAGTTCTGCGCGGTCGATTTGAGCAGCC
Source organism: Chthoniobacterales bacterium (assembly GCA_035937255.1). Lineage (GTDB taxonomy): Bacteria > Verrucomicrobiota > Verrucomicrobiia > Chthoniobacterales > UBA10450 > JACCXL01. Next base: position 2,206 of record DASYVG010000438.1, read on the forward strand.
TCTACGTCGATATCACCAAGGACAGGATGTATTGCGACACCCCGGACTCGCCGCGCCGTCGCGCCACGCAGTCAGTCATGCATGAAGTGCTCGACGCCCTGATCAGATTGCTCGCGCCGATTCTGACCTTCACGGCTGAAGAAGCTTGGGGCGTCCTCGGGCGTGGTGGTTCCGTCCATCTTCAGATTTTCCCCCGACAAAACGGGAGCGCTGAACGGCCGGCCGCCCGAATCATCGACGAATTGCTGAAACTGCGCGGTCTTATCGGTCAGGCCATCGAACGAGCGCGCCAGGAGAAAGTGATTGGCAACTCGTTGGAGGCCGCGGTCGTGTTGCGATGCGATCGCGCCGTCCTCGAAGAGGTCGCGCAGGCGGAAATCGAGGAGTTTTTTATTCTAAGCGAGTTGACGATCGAGGACGCCAGCGAACCCGGGGTCACAGTCGCGAAGACTGCGCATGCGAAATGCGCCCGCTGCTGGCGTCATCGGCCTACTGTTGGCCAGAGCGACGTGTCTTCAGAATTGTGCGACCGCTGTGCGGAAGTCGTCGCCGGAATTACTTCAGCCACAGCTTAAACCCTATGCGACTGATTCTGTGTCTCTCCATCCCTTTGTATGTCCTGGATCAATGGACGAAGCGGCTTGTCCTTCTGCACATCAAACCGGATGAGCCGCGTATTATCGTCCCGGATTTTTTCGCGCTCGTGCACGTCACCAATACCGGTGCGGCCTTTGGCTCTTTCCGCAATAACAACACATTTTTCCTGGTCCTCGGTTGCGCCGCGCTCGTGCTGGTTTGCGGCTTGTTAATCACGCGCAAGACGAGCCGTCCATGGCGCGATGTTTCGCTCGCGCTGCTCTTGGCCGGAATCCTGGGCAACCTGACCGATCGCGTTCTCTACGGCCGCGTGATCGATTTCCTTCTCTTCGATCTGCATGTCCCGTTCGCCCATCCCTGGCCGGCGTTCAATGTCGCAGATGCATGCATCTGCATCGCGGTGGTCGCATTCATGATCCATTCGATGCGGCAGCCGAAGATCGATGCGGCGGCGCATTAATTCGAAGGCCGGGACGTTGCGCCGGCGCATGCAGACGGGCCCGATCCGATTCAGCTACATGAGCGACGAGAACGAAACGAAACCGCACAAGCAATCGCGGAGCAGCCGCAGGAAGAATTCATTAGCCCGGTGAATCGTCCTTCCACACCCGAAACAGACGCGGAGCAGGCACAACGCCGACACAAGATCATGAGCCGTCGCGGCACTAGCGGCGCCTGACTCTCTCGACAGCTTCCCGCTCGCGGACGACAATTCGCGAAATGCGAAAGCTTTCGTCAGGAGATTCGCGGATCGAGCAGACCGCGCGGTCGGTAGCCGCTCGCCTTTCCGACCGCGGATACCTCGCGTTCTTCGCGGGCGGATGCGTGCGCGATCTCCTGCGGGGCGAGCGTCCGAAAGACTACGACATCGCCACCGACGCACGGCCGGAGGAGGTGCAGAAACTTTTCGCCCGCACCTACGCGGTAGGCGCGCACTTTGGTGTCATCGTTGTCCTGGAAAACGATGATCAATTTGAGGTCGCGACATTCCGTTCGGACGGGGTCTATGCCGACGGGCGGCGCCCGACGGAAGTCCATTTTTCCTCCGCGGTGGAAGATGCGAAGCGGCGCGATTTCACGATCAACGGGATGTTCTTCGATCCCGCCAGCGATGCGGTGATCGACCATGTCGGCGGTCGCGCCGATCTCGATGCGCACCTGATCCGCGCGATTGGCGACCCGGCGCAACGCTTCGCGGAAGATCGGTTGCGCCTCCTGCGCGCGGTGCGCTTTGCGACGGTGCTCGGCTTCGAAATCGAACCGGATACGTGGAGCGCACTGCAACAATCCGCGTCGTCCATCTCCGCGATCAGCGCCGAACGGATCCGCGAGGAACTAGTGCGGATCTTTCTCTCGCGGAATCGAGCGCGCGGATGGGACTTGCTCGACGCAAGCGGTTTGATGGCTGCGATTCTGCCGGAGCTGACCGCGATGAAAGGATGTGAGCAGCCGCCGCAGTTCCATCCCGAGGGCGACGTCTTCAAACACACGCGCTTGATGCTGCAGCTCGTGCCGGAACAGGTGTCTCTCCCACTGGTCTTCAGCGTTCTATTTCACGACATCGGGAAACCGCCGACGTCCTCGGTCGATGTGGACGCCCGCATCCGCTTCAACGGACACGATCGCGTTGGAGCGGAGATGACCGAATCGATCATGCAGAGGCTGCGCTTTTCGCGCGCGGAGATCGACGCGACAGTCGAAGCAGTCCGGCAGCACATGGTTTTCAAAGATGTGCCCAGCATGCGCGTCGCCAAACTGAAGCGGTTCATGGCGCGGCCGACGTTTCCAGACGAGCTCGAACTGCACCGCGTCGATTGCGCGAGCAGCCATCAGATGATGGACAATTACGAGTTTCTCCTCACGAAGCGCGAGGAGTTTGCGAATGAACCGATCATCCCGCCGCCCCTCGTGCGCGGCGATGATTTGATCGCGCTCGGTCTCCGGCCAGGTCCTCAGTTTGGTGAGATTCTGGAAGCGGCTGAGACGCGTCAGCTAGAGGGTGCCTTCCGCGATCGCGCAGATGCCCTGGCTTGGCTGAAGCAAGAGTACTCAAAGTTCAATTCAGAGGGAGCGTCGCAGGCGTGAAAAAATGATGGCGTGCGCTGCGGCGAATTGCTCTACGCGCTGGTCTCCTCACGCGTCGCCGTGATCTCTTCGAGCAGGAAGATTTTGCACGCCTTTCCCCGAACGAGGTAACGTCCCGCCGATGCGAATCTTGATGATCAGCGCTGAAGGTCCGCCGCTCACGCGTGCCACCGCGCTAGTGGACGTGCTCGAAGCGCTCCCGCGCGAGATGCGGGCGCGCGGGCACGAAGTGGGATATGTGCTGCCGTTCTACCGTCAGATTCGCGAAAACGTTTTGGTGGAAGCGAGAAACACTGGTATCACCGCCGACGTCCGGTTGGGCGCGAAAACCTATTTGGCGGAATTTTTGGAAGGCAGGACCGCAGGCGGCGTGCAGACCTTTTTTGTCCGGTGCGACGAGTTCTTCGATCGCGCCGAAATCTATGGTGAGCACGGCGAGAATTATGAAGACAACGCCGCGCGCTTCATCTTCTTCAGCAAGGCTGCGTTGGAGTTGGCGCGACGCCTCACTCCCTCACCCGAGGTTCTGCATGTGCATGATTGGGCTGCGGCCCTCGTACCAGTCCTCGTCCGCGAGCACCAGTTCTCTTTTCGAACGGTCCTGACGATTCACCATCTGGCTGAACAAGGCAGTTTCTGGGGTCTTGATTTCGCGCTCACCAATCTGCCGGAGCGCTACTTCATGCCGCGGGCGCTGGAATACTTCGGCCGCCTGAACCTGCTGAAAGGCGGAATCCTTTTCGCCGACGCGGTTACGACCGTCAGCGAACATTATAAACGTGAGATGCAGACTCCGCAGTATGGCTGCGGACTCGATCCGGTCGTGCGCGAGAACGCGCACCGCATCAGAGCGATTCTCAACGGAGCTGACTACGCGCGCTGGGATCCGCAGTCGGACGAGTCGCTCCCAATCGCTTATGGCCCGGGTCAGTTGGACGGAAAACTTGCCTGCCGCGACTTGCTGCTGCGCGCGCTCGATCTGGCACCGGGATCTCGCGGACCAGTCTTTGGGATGGTCACCCGCCTTGTGGTTGAGAAAGGTTTCGATGCTCTCATGCCGGTGCTCGATCGTCTCCTGACAGACGACGTGAGATTGATCATTCTCGGCGAAGGCGATCCGGTCTACGAAACCGCGCTGGCGGTGGCCGCGCGCAAGTATCCGAGCCGCCTCGCTTATTGCCGGGCCTACGATGAGACGCTGGCCCACCTGATCGAGGCCGGCGCAGATATCACTCTGATCCCCTCGCGGTTTGAACCGAGTGGGCTAAGCGCGATGTACAGTTTGAAATACGGCGCGCTGCCCGTGGCCCGAGCCACCGGTGGAATTCACGAGATCATC
>DASYVG010000439.1:0-3168 GCA_035937255.1 Chthoniobacterales bacterium
CCGTGCGCGTGAACGTGCAGCTGATCAAAGCAGCCAATGATTCCCATCTTTGGGCCGATACCTTTGACCGCAAACTGACCGACATCTTTTCGGTCGAGAGTGAAGTGGCCAAAGCCATCGCCGAGCAGTTGCGGGCGAAACTAACTGGTCAGGAAGAGCAAGTCATTGCCGCCAAACCGACAGACAATACCGAGGCTTACGATGCGTATCTGCGTGGCCTGGCTTACAGTCTGAAGACCGCAAGCACACCCGCCAACGCCGTCGCCGCACAGAATTATCTCAGAGAAGCAGTGCGGTTGGATCCGAAGTTCGCCCTTGGCTGGGCGCTGCTGTCAACGGTCGATTCAGCCGCCTACATCACGCAGGCTCTGCAACCAACAGTGGCCTTGCGTGAAGAAGCACGGCAGGCTGCCGAAACCGCGCTCACTTTTCAGCCCAATCTCGGCGAAGCTGTATTAGCTAAGGGGCGTTACCACTACGCTTGCCTGAAGGACTATAACATCGCAGTGCGTTACCTTGAGCAGGCACGTCAGCTTCTGCCGAATAGCAGCCGGATTCCTGAACAGCTGGCCTATATTGCGCGGAGGCGAGGCCAGTTGGACCAGAGCGAGGCCTTTTTCAACGAAGCCGAGCGGCTCGACCCACGCAACGTTTTTGTACTCACCCAGCACGCAGGATCCTATATCCTGCTTCGTCGCTTTCCCGAAGCGCTGCGAAAGCTTGATCAGGTTCTAGATATTACGCCGGACGACGCCGATACCATCGCGGTCAAGGCGCGTATCGCACAAGCGGAGGGCGACCTTCCGCGTGCTTCGGCGCTTCTGGCTCCGCTCCACCCGGGGGCCGACGACGTCGGCGTGTTGGAAATACAAGTGTACCAAGCGATCCTGGAGCGCCGCCCCGCACCAATCATCCCTCGGCTAAAGGAGGTAGTCGCCAAGCCTGATCCAACGCTGGGTTATTACAATGGCGAACTGCGCTTTTGGTTAGGCTGGGCGCAGGAAGTCGCCGGCGATCATCCCGCTGCCCAGGAAAGTTGGCGACAGGCGCGCAGCGAACTGGAACCTCTCCTCAAAGAACAGCCGGAAAATTATGTCCTGATTGGAGATCTCGCGCTGACCAATATGGTCCTTGCTGACAAAGCCGCCGCGTTCCGGTTGATCGAGCAGGCGATGGCCGTGATCCCGATCGAGAAAGACCCACTGAGTGGTCCTCAGCCGATAGAGATCCTCGCCCGCGTGGCAGCGCAGATGGGGGAACCCGACCGCGCCATCGCTGCCTTACACAAACTGCTCTCGATACCGTACGAAGGCGCACTGGCGAATAACGGTGTGGGCGTACCGCTCACTCCTGCGCTGCTCCGGCTCGATCCAATGTTCGATCCGCTGCGGAATGATCCGCGCTTCCAACAACTCGCATACGCCGTGCCGAAAGAAACGAAGTAGCATAAGTGCAGCGGTAGTTGTCTCAGCCGAATTAAATGAGGGACCGGGGGTGGAGCGGGTCTTCGTGGAGGGCGATGCGAAACGGTCGGCGCTGAGTTAAATGGCGAGGTAGTTTCGGTCCGGGCAACCGGGTCTGACAGTGACACCGCGAGAGACGCAAGCTTTTCAGGTGAACACCGCGACGTCACGCCGTGCGGGCAAAAGGTCTTGACGACATTCCCTTATGGGAATACAGATCGCACATGAAACTGAATGAGTTGAAATCACTCCTCCGCGTAAATCCCACCGCCGCTCCGCGTTTTATTCTCCCCGACGGCGATCAGATTCCGGCGCACTTCCATGTCACCGAGGTCGGACATGTGGCCAAAAACTTTGTCGATTGCGGCGGGACGTTCCGCCAAAGCGAAGCCTGCGTGCTGCAAACTTATGTGGCGAATGACTTCGAGCACCGGCTGACCGCGGGAAGGCTCGCGGAAATTCTTGAGCTCGGCCGCTCCGTGCTTCCGCACGATGATTTCGAGGTGGAAGTGGAGTGGGATTGCTGTGTGATCTCGCAATACCCGATCGCGTCGGCTGAGGCCGAGGATGATCACCTCAACTTCACGCTCACGACGAAGCACACCGATTGCCTCGCGAAAGACAAGTGCGGAATTGGTGAGGATTCGTGCGGCTGCGGAAACGACACCGCCGCGATGATTACGACCACCGCAGCCACCTCCTGCTGCTAACGCGACGCGAGCACATGGACCTGATACAAATCTACCAATGCTTCTGCGACCGGACGCGCCTGCGCATCTTGAATCTGCTGACGCAGCGGCCGCTCTGCGTCTGTGATCTTCAGGACGTTCTGCGCGAGCCGCAGGTGAAAGTATCGAAGCATCTGCGCTACCTGAAGGCGCGCGGGATCGTCGAGGCCAAACGATGCGGCAACTGGATGATCTATTCCTTGCCGGACAAACGCGCTCCCGAACTGGATGCGAACCTGCGCTGCCTGCAGGATTGCCTGCAATCGCACGCAATCTTCAAAAAGGATTTGGGGAAACTCGCGAAAGTTCGCTCCACCTGTCCAGAGTTCGCAAACGAAGACGCTTAATCCACATGACAGGACGCCAGCACCAGGTCACGTGAGCGATCATACGATACACGTCGTTCGGCCTCGCGTAGATCGTAGGAGCAACCCACCTCACTGATATTTCTTCTCCGGACGGGCGCGAGCTGGCTGACTACCGAATCAGTCGGAGGAACGCTGTTGATAATCTCAATACGGAATTGGGCAGAGCGAATCGTGTGGTCATGGGTGCTCACAATCCCGGCGACGGAAGGCTCGCTTACGTGATTCTACGAGGTGATGCAATTGTGCGCCATCGGCGGCAGCACGGGCCAGAGCGATTGGAGCGATCCGGCCTCCAAAATGGCGATGTAACTGCGCCGCGCCGCAAAAGCGTCAGCGCAATCATTCGAACCGCCCGCTGAGAAATCGGCGGGCGGTTTTGTTTTTCCGGCTTTTCTCCTTCCGGTTCGGCCGGCAGGCTGATACGATCGATTATCTCAAAAGCGATGGCTCCGAAAGTTCCGACTCCGCCTTTGCCGTGCATTTCCCTCGTGCCCGTCCAGATTAGACGGAATTATTCCGTCTAATCCGGACGGGCACGAGGGAAATGCACGGCAAAGGCGGAGTCGGAACTTTCGGAGCCATCGCTTTTGGGGTGATCGATCCTATCAG
>DASYVG010000440.1:0-3921 GCA_035937255.1 Chthoniobacterales bacterium
CCCGTGACGGGCCTCAAAAGCGTTGGGTCAGGACGAGGTGTTTCCGGGTTTGATGGCGTAGAAGCGCAAAACTGTATTTGCATCACTGCAGCGCAAGACGAAACGGTAGATTCCTTCGCTCGCGCCCAGGCGCACCATCATCGTAGCGGTGCCGTCGTCACCGACAGTTAGTTTGTCGCTGTTGCCGATAACCGGCGCGCCGTCCATCGATTGAATCAGGATCGTCTGGCCGGCCAGATCAGTTGGATATTGCAGCTGGACCCGGATGGCCTGGTTAGTCTTGGCAGCCACTCGTTGGAAGAGGCCCTCGGCGCTGTGGGTGTTGAGTGAGCCGCCGGTATCGAAGGCGATCGCCGCCCGTGGATTGCGATCCAAAGCCGGTGCTCCAACGTCAGATGGGGCCGCCGTTTGGGCATTAGTCTTCGCGCCAAGACACAAAACAGCGCACCCAATCGCCGCACATAGTTGCTTCATATAGGACCTCCTCGATTAGTCGCGCGAAGGTCCTGAGTCGGGCTTCGGATCAGCCGAGGGCAGGCCGAGGGCCAGGGAGTGACGTGATGCGAGTTTGTAGCAATTCGCTAGAACTCGAGGCAAGAATTATTTTCCGGGAGTCGGCAAATATTTTTCGCGCGGGGTTTCGCTCGAACGAAAGCGAGCACGGGGCACACGGCTCACAGAGCCGTGGCTACAGGAAGTCACCGGCAGAGCGAGCGGCCGGTTTAGCAACGTGCCCCAAAAGGCGATCTCAAGACCGGCTTAGCCGGTGAATTCCGTTGCCACGAGGGTCGCGTTGTGTCCCCCGAAGCCGAACGAATTATTCACCGCGACGCGGATCTTTTTCTCCTTCGCGACCAGCGGAGTGTAATCGAGATCACATTCGTCATCTGGATCTTCTAGATTGATGGTGGGCGGAATAACGGAGTCACGAATGGCGAGCGCGCAGGCCGCCATTTCGACCGCGCCCGCGCCGCCTAACAAATGGCCCGTCATCGATTTGGTGGAGCTGATGGAAACGGTGCGGGCATGTTCTCGGAAGACGGTTTTAATGGCACGCGTCTCGCAGATATCGCCGAGACCAGTCGAAGTGGCGTGCGCGTTAAGGTAGTCCACTTGATCCGGCCTGATCTGAGCGTGATCGAGCGCGCTCTGCATGGCGCGGGCGGCGCCTTCGCCGTCCGGCGGCGGGGCGGTCATGTGATAGGCATCCGCGGAAAGACCATAGCCGGTGAGCTCACAATAGATTTTCGCACCCCGCGCCCGGGCATGCTCGAGCTCCTCCAAGACGACGACACCGGCGCCCTCGCTCATGACGAAGCCGTCCCGGTCGCGATCCCAGGGACGCGAAGCGCGCTCCGGCTCGGCGTTTCGGGTGGTAAGCGCTTTCATGGCGGAAAATCCGGCCAGACCGATGGGAATGATCGACGCTTCCGAACCGCCGGCGAGAAAGAGCTCTGCGTCTCCGAATTTGATTATGCGCCACGATTCGCCGATCGCGTTATTCGAAGTAGCGCAGGCCGTGACGATGCAGAAATTCGGTCCCTGCAAACCGTACTCCATCGAGATGAGGCCGCTGGCCATGTTGCTTATGAGCATCGGGATGGTGAAAGCCGAGACGCGTGACGGCCCCTTTACCATGAGCGCCGTGTGCTGGTCCTCCAGCGTTTTCAATCCGCCGATGCCGCTGCTCACGATCACTCCCGCACGCGCGCGATCGATGCGCTCAAGATCGAGACCGCTGTCTTCCTTGGCCATCTTCGCGGCGGCCATGGCCAGCTGCGCGAACCGATCGGTGCGTTTCACGTCCTTTGGATTCGTGAAGAATTTTTTCGGATCGAATTCGCGCACCTGCCCGCCGATCTGGCAGTCATAACGCTCGATTTCCGGCATCTCGATCCGCCGGATGCCGCTCACGCCGTTCTTCAGATTATTCCAGAAAGTCTCGACGTCGTTGCCCACGGGCGAGACCACACCCAGACCGGTAATGACGACTCTTCTAGAGTTCATGAAGAAGTGACGAGTGACGAGTGGGAAGCAAAACGCGAAGAGTAATATGATTAGCTCAAAAACTTGTCACATGTCACTCGTCACTTTCTTCACCGCGTGCCCATGCCCACGCTCTGGACCGTTTGAAAAAGCTTGCCCTCGGTTTTGATGGAAGGCGCGATGATAATTTCGGTTTGTTGGAACTCCGCCAGGGTAGCCGCACCGACGTTCCCCATGCAGGTGGTGACCGCGCCCACCAGGTTCTGGCTGCCGTCATCCACCTCCGCGGGACCGAAGAGGATCTGTTTCAAGGAACCGGTCGCTCCAACTTTGATGCGCGTGCCGCGTGGCAAATTGACATGCGGCGTGGCCATGCCCCAATGGTATCCCGCGCCGGGAGCTTCGTGCGCTTTCGCGAAAGCGCTGCCGACCATGACAGCATCCGCGCCACACGCGAGCGCTTTGCAAACGTCGCCGCCTTTGCTCATCCCGCCGTCGGTGATGATCGGGACGTAGCGCGAAGTTTTCTTGAAGTAAGCATCGCGCGCGGCAGCGCAATCGACGGTCGCAGTCACTTGCGGAACGCCCAAGCCGAGCACGCCGCGGGAAGTGCAGGCAGCACCGGGCCCGACGCCCACCAGCACCGCGGCCGGACCGCATTCCATGATCTCGAGCGTGACGTCGTAACCGACCGTATTGCCGACAATGACCGGGATGCGCATCTCGCGGCAAAATTTCTCCAGGTCCAGCGAGCGATATTCCGAAGAGATGTGGCGGACGGTGGAGACGGTGCTCTGGACGACAAAAACGTCCGCACCGGCTTCCTGCGCGATCGCGCCGAATTCCACCGCGCGTTGCGGAATTGAGCTGACCGCCGCGATCGCGCCGCCATCTTTTATTTGTCGCACACGCGCCGCGATCAGCTCCGGCTGCACGGGCTCCTGATAAATTTTTTGCAACAACGCGGTGATTTCGGCTTTATCGGCCGCAATGATTTTTTGCAGAACCTCGTGGGGACTTTTATAGCGCGTTTGAACGCCCTCGAGGTTCAGCACCGCCAGCCCGCCCAGATCGCTCATCGCAATCGCGAAGCGTACATCCACGACGCCGTCCATCGCACTGGCGAGAATCGGGATCTTCCAAGACAAGGGCTCCGCGTTCCGGCGCGACAAGCGCCATTTTATATCCACTTCGTTCGGGTTGATCGTGACGCGGCCAGGGACGAGCGCGATTTCGTCGAACCCATAGGTGACCCGCGCTTTGCGATTACGGCCGATCCACATGCCCATAAAATTAAATCTGATCCGGTTTAAAACGTTCGTTCAAAGTTCCGCAGCGTGGACACCGGGGAAGCAAGGCGTCGGTTCGATCGTCGAACTCAAACGCGCAAATCACGCATCGCAGCCGGTAGCGTAAAGCTCGTCGCTCCCGCCGGCGGCGGTTCCACTCTCCCACTATCCAGAGGAGAAAAACCGCCGCAAGAAAAACCAGCAGATAGATCGTGACCAGGAGGGAGAGGCTGACGTGAATCACGGCGTGCGTTTTCCAGCGTCGGGAGGAGCGGGAGGAGCGACGTCATTCCCCCACTCGATCGTGGCCTGGCCCCAGACCAGCCCGGCAGTCCGCGCCGCCGCGGTAAAACGGCAGGAGACGATGTAATTTCGCGCCTGCTCATCGAGCGCTGCATCGCCCGACGAGTGCTGCAGAAAGCAGAAACGAATAATCCCTACCCCGGAAACCGCGACGCGAAATTCAGCGGCTTCTGGCGCCTCGTTTGTCGCAGCCGTAAATCTTACGGTGGGCCGTTGCGGTTGGCCAAGACCGGCGAGTTCAGGCGAGAAATTGGCCGCCGTGGACGATTTGAGCGGGACGGGCGGTGGCGGGGGGCGCTGCCGTTGCACAGGCCGTGGCGGATCGGAACTCGGAAGAGCCGGC
>DASYVG010000441.1:0-2009 GCA_035937255.1 Chthoniobacterales bacterium
GTCTCCGGAAGCGGTTCGCGGCCGTCTAAACGGCAATGCGCGAAGCGCCATTCACCTGGCGGTCATGAAGAATCGCGCGTCCGAGTCTCGTCACCCGCTTTCCTGCCCCTCAACTCGGGGGGTTGGGCTTGATTTCTTTTAATTTCCCCGGCGTCAGGCATGATATCTCCTGTAAAGAATATATGCGCGTCCTGATCGCAGACGACGAGAAATCCTTTGCGAGCGCTCTCGCTGCGCTCGTCGCAAGCTGTGGCCATGAAGTTGTGGGCGTCGTCCATTCCGGTTTGGACGCCATTCGCTCGTATCAACGAAACCATCCGGATGTCGTGCTCATGGATTACAACATGGCGAAGCTGAACGGGTTAACAGCATGCCGGAATATTCTGAGCAGCGACCCGGCAGGGCGAGTGGTTTTTCTTTCCGGAATCGACTACAAGGCTGACCTTGCCCCGGCCCATTCTGGCGCTGTGGCCTCGTTGCAGAAGCCGATCAAATTGGAAGATCTGCGTCGCGTCTTTGAGACGTTGCAGACGGCGGCGCTCGATCCCGACATTCCAGCGCCGACGGTCAAAGCTGGCTGAGCCACTTTCGGGCAAGCTCCACGTCGGCCGCGACCAGGCCGTGACCGGCAGACTGACGAACGAGCGTCACCTCCGCGCCTCCGCTTTGTAAGAGACGGGCCAGGCGTTCGCTATTTTCGGACGGGATGATCGGATCCGCGTCGCCCGAAGAAACGAGAACCCGCGTACCGTTGAGTCGAGGCCTTCCCGCCGGTTCCAACGGGACCATTCCACGGAATAAAATGGCATTGGGAAAGGAAGCCAAGCCCAGCAGCATCATACCCGCGGCGATGTTTGCGCCGTTGGAATAACCGACAACCACAAGCTGTGCGACGGCGAACTGATACGACGCTGCCGCCGCCGTGACGAATGTTCCCAGTTCCTGCGCACGCCGGACCACATCTTCTTCGTCAAACACTCCTTCCGCCAGCCGGCGGAAAAAGCGCGGCATACCGTTTTCGCTTACTTTCCCGCGGACGCTCAGATAGCTCGCGCGCGGGTCGAGTTCGCGGCCAAGCGGCAGTAATTGGTTTTCGTCACCGCCTGTGCCGTGCAGCAGAAGCAAAACGCGCTTCCCTTCACCCTGAGCTTCGGCGGCGACAAATTGATGGATGAAATCAAGTTGGCTCATGGCGGATTCGAGGCGACCAAAGATACGCCATGGCCGCGAGCCCGCGAAGTTATCTCTGGCAGAAATACGTCAGCCGCGATTGGCTGACGCGGAACGAATCGGTCCTTTCGAGGCAGGCGGCGAAGGGATATGCGATCGTTGAACGTCCCGGGAAGCGCCTCCGGCTGGTGGAGATATTCTGTGAGGATCGACGCGCTGCGCGGCGACTGGTGGAGACTTATGGCGGCAAAGCCAGGCCGCTGCTTCGTGACTGGCAAAAACGGCTTTTCGAGGCGCCCGCGCGCAAGCCGCTTCGAATCGGTTCACGCTTGACGATCATAGGGAACGGGAAGACACAGCCGCTCGACCGCAACCAACCAACTTTGATCATTCCCGCGGCGGCGGCGTTCGGAACCGGCGAGCACGCCACCACCGCGATGTGCCTCCGTTTTGTCGAAAGATTTTCCCGCGACCGGCCCCGCGGCTGGAGTCTGCTGGATCTCGGGACCGGCAGCGGGATCCTGGCTCTCGCCGCACGAAAACTGGGGGCAGGCTCCGTTGTCGGCATTGATCATGACCGGCTTGCGATCTCCACCGCGCGCGAGAACGCGAAGGCGAATCGAATCCGAGGAGCGCAATGGGAATTGGACGACGTGCTCGCGCCGCCCGGCCGGGAAAAATTCGATGTCATCACTGCCAACCTCTTTAGCGAGCTGCTGATCGCCGCTCTGCCGCAGATGAAGCGCCGGTTGAAAAGCAGCGGCCACGCGATTCTTTCCGGAATTTTGCGGGCACAGGAACACGACGTCCGCCACGCATTGCAACGCGAGGACTTCCAA
>DASYVG010000442.1:0-5419 GCA_035937255.1 Chthoniobacterales bacterium
CTTCCACAAGGGCCGTTTTCATGGGGCGGCAGCGTGTGGCATGGCTTGGAATCGCGGCGATGGCTGAGCCAATGGAACGGCGCGGGCCGGCCGAAATGAGAGCGCGCAGAGACTGACCCCGGTCGCCAACATGGTCGCGCCGACCGCCACATGCGCGGTGGCGATGTCCGCTGCCTTGTTGCTCCAGATCGTCCACGCGCCCAGCGCAATTTGCGTGCACAAGAGCACGATCCAAAAGACGGTAAGAGGATTGAGTTCGGTGAGCGATGCTCGACGCACGCGCAGTGCGAATGCGATCACACCCACTGCGATGAGCACTGCGCCGAACCGATGCGTCATCTGCAGCCAGATGTGAAAGGCCGTCACTTCGGAAAAGGCGCGGGCGTTTCGCCACTGATTGATCTGCGCCAGGTGCGCACCCGACGTGTCCGGAATCCACTGCCCGTAGGCGGTCGGAAAATCGAAGATCGCGAGGTCCCGATGCTCGTGGCGCATGGTGGCGCCGAGCGCAAGCTGCAGGTAAATCATGGCGGTGACGGCAAGCGCCAGCCAGCGCGCTTCCTTCGCGTTTGGGAGGTCGCGCGCGAACCAGCGGGGCGAAGTGGCGAGCGCGAGCACGATCAGGATGGCCAAAAACGCCTGCGCGAGACACGCGTGAAAAATTCCAATTTCATCCTTCAACAATGTCACCCGCAAACCGCCAAGCACACCCTGCACGATAACCGCACCGAGCGCGGCTAGTGCGAGATTGCGCACCCAGCGACGCGCCTCCACACGCCACGCCCAGAGTGCAAGGATGATGGTGAGAAAGCCGACCGTGGACGCGATCAAGCGATGCACATGCTCGAAGAAGATACCACCCACCCATTTCGAAACCGGAAATAAAAACATGTTGTAGCCGAACGACGTCGGCCAATCCGGCACGGCGAGTCCGACGCCCTTGCTCGTCACCATGCCGCCGCTGCAAATCAGCAGGAGCGTGGCAGCAGCGGTTGTCCACGCGAAGCGCGAGAGCCAGGCGTTCGGTTCTGCGAGAGGCGTGCGCATATTCTGCGTGCACCGGCTGCTCAGCGCCGGTTGAAGCGTTATCCGCCCGGCGGAGTTTCCGGCTTGGGCGTGGGTGGCTGGCCCTGAAGGCCATCGGGCGCGCCGGTCGGATTCGCCGATTTAGGAGCGCCCGGCGGCGGGATACTTCCCGGAGTCGGTCCGGGACCTGGTTCTCCCGGTGGGCGTGCGCCAGGTGGTGGCGCACTGGCCGTCCCGGCGAGTTCCGTCCGCTCCTTTAACCACGCTTGGTAATCCGCGGGCGAATCGACCACGAGCATCCCTTTCATACCGTAATGCCCGAGGCCACAGAGCTGGCCGCAAATCACTTCGTAGCTGCCGGTACGAATGGGCGTGAACCACATCGGGATGATCTGGCCGGGAATAGCATCCTGCGCGCTGCGCATATGGGGCAAGGCGAAGTTGTGGATCACGTCCTTGGATGAAAGTTCGATGATGACAGGATGATCAACGGGCACGTGCAATTCGCCGAGCACGACAAGATCGTCTTTCGCAGCCGCATCACTGGCGTCCAACCCGAGTGGGTTTGAGTTGGTGACCAAGTTGATGTCGCGCTTGCCGAACTGGCCATCCGGGCCGGGCAGATGAAAATTCCAGTTGAACTGCTGGCCAACGGCATGCACCAAAACCGCGTCCTTTGTCTGGGGGAATTCGTTGACCCGTTTCGCCCAAAGGGGGATCGCGAAACCGACGAGGAGGACGGCTTCGATCAGGACGACCGCGAATTCCAAGTGCGTCGAGATTCCGCTCTTCACCCCTTCGTGATCCGCGACGGGATGGCGGCTACGCCGGAAACGCACGAGCACATAGATGAAATATGCGAACCAGCCGAAAAAGAGCGCGGCCATGAACCAATGGCTGAACTCGAGGATATGATCAATCTGGTAGCCGTGCTCCGAGGCGTTGGCCGGCTGACCGAGCAGCTGATTGATCAGCGCAAGTCTATTCATACGGCTTCAGATCTTCGTCGACGATTTGCTGATGCGGCTCGAGCGGCGTGTTCGCGTGCCGCCAGAGATGCAATCCGAAGGCTCCGAATCCACCGAGCACCGACATGACCGCGCCCATCATGAACCAAATTGCGATGGCCATGTGTTTGGTCGATTGCGAATCCTTCGCGCCAAAGCAAACGGAGCAGGCCATCGCCTGGCCCGCTGGCGAGAAAAGCAGCGCAACGAGGAGCAGGATCAACTTCGTCTTCATGAGATAAGGTGGAGCCGTTTCATCTTGCGGTAAAACCAAACACCGTAGAGCACGAGCCCGATCGCCGCCGCGAAGGAAGCAATGGCGCCCGGCAAATAAATCGGCGCGCCCTCCACCAGATCCACCCACACGCACCAGATCCCGCAGCTGATCGCGAGCAGCGTTGAAGAAACGATGAAGAGAATGTGAAAACCTTTCAGCGACATATCAGCGGGTGACTGGGTCGTACCAGTGCAGATAGGTGAGCCAGAAGAGCGCGAAGACAAAGAAGCCAGTGAAGATCAGAATTCGATAGATCAATTTCTTCTCCGAATTCAGGTGCATGAAAATCGCCGCGACGAGGCCGGCCTTAAAGGTCGCCACAAGCATCGCGACTGCCACGTTGGCCTTCATCGACCCGAAGTTTACGTAGGAAAGAAAAACCGTGATGCCGGTGAAGAGCAAGAGCGTCGCGCCAACTTTCAGGTAGGCGTTGACGTGTTTGCTGACGTCGTGGCTGTGATCGTCGGGCGCGGCGACGTCGCCGGCGACGGTGGGATGTGGTTCGTCCATAACTAGAGCAGATAGAAGAGCGGGAAAACAAAGATCCAGACGAGATCGACGAAATGCCAGAATAAGCCCGCCACTTCGACGCGATTGGCCAGATGCTCCGGATTGCGCTTATAGAGATTCGCGCCGACGGGGAGCCAGAAATAAATGAAAACGATGACGCCGGCGAGTACGTGCAAGCCGTGCAAGCCGGTGATCGTGAAGTAGGCCGCAAAATACGAGCTGTGTTTCGGGAGAAACATGTTCGCGTACTGGACATCCGCCTTCTCGACCTTCGCGAGTTTCTCCGTCGGCGGGACGGAAAAGAAGTGCGGTCGATCCATGGATGGACTCGTCGGATTAGCGTTCACGGGATCGAGCGCGATTTCGTATTCCTTCACGTTCGGATCATTCAAGGCCTCGCGGTTATGGAGGTGACCACTGATCTCGCGGCGGGGCGCGAGACCTTTCTCGCTCAGGTGATGATTACCGAGGTACGGCTCGTATTTCTCGAGCTCGCTTTCTTTAATGAACGCGCCGAAGTGCTCGAATTTCTGCGGCCACTCGTAAGCGAGTTTTACCACCAGAAAGATGACGCCGCAGAGAATCGTGATTCCCATGTAAAGCTTGTAGCGCCCGAATTGGCGCATCTTCAGGGAGGCCCACGCCAGCACCACGGTGACCGAAGAGGCAATCAAAATGGCCGTGTTCATGGTGCCGACTGGCACGTTCAGCAGCCCGTGTGGCCACGCGCCGGGTTCGGCGTCGAGCCGGAGGAAGACGTAGGCCGAGAAGAGACCGCCGAAGAGCATGATTTCGGAGGCGAGGAAGAGCCAGATGCCGATCTTGGCGTTCCAGAGCCCGGTGTCGGGCCGGGCCACTGTCGTGTAGGGAATTTCCATGCGCGCGAGTCGTTAGGCTAATGCGTCGCGGCGGCCGCGCGTTCGTAGGCGAGCCGGTCGCTCTCCCGCATTGGTTCGCTCTGCATCGTGAAGTCGGTCTCGCGACCCGGCAGGCTGTATTCGTAGGGCCCACGGTAAACAACCGGCGCTGTCGCGAAATTTCCATGCGGCGGAGGTGAGGGGGCGGTCCATTCCAGAGTGGTCGCTTCCCATGGATTATCGTCGGTCTTCTCGCCGTGTCTGATGCTCCAGAAGAAATTGATGATGAACGGAACCTGGGCCAGGCCCATCGTCCACGCCGCGATCGAGATGGGCGTATTCCAATGGAACCCGCTCAGGCCCCAAACGGTTTCGTTGGCCACGTTCCAGCCCTGGCCACCGTCATACCAGCGACGATGCATGCCGAGCATGCCCTGCAGGAACATGGGCAGGAAAATCACGTTCATGCAGATGAGCGAGGGCCAGAAGTGCACCTTCCCCCAGAACTCATTCATGCGGCGACCGGTTGCCTTCGGGAACCAATAATAAATTCCGGCGAAGACGGCGAAGATCGTTCCCGGCGCGACGATGTAATGGAAATGCGCGATCACGTAATAGGTGTCGTGCAGATAAAGGTCAGCGGTGTTGAAGGCGAGCGGGATGCCTGTTAACCCGCCGATCCCGAACATCGGGAGAAACGCGGTCGCGAAAAGCATCGGCACGTTGAAACGAATGGAGCCGCCCCAGAGCGTGATGAAAAACGCGCTCAGAATAATGACGGACGGGATGGAGATGATCAGGGTGGTCGTTTGGAAAAATGCGCTCACGACCGTGCCCATGCCGGTGAGATACATGTGGTGCGCCCAGACGATGAAAGAAAGAAACCCAAGGACGAGTGCGGCAAAAACTAGGGACTTGTAACCCCAGAGAGGCTTGCGCGTATTGTTGGCGATAATTTCAGCCACGATGCCCATGCCGGGCAGGATCAGCACGTAAACTTCGGGATGCCCTAAAAACCAGAAGAGGTGCTGCCAGAGCAACGGGCTGCCGCCGCCGCTAATGTGAACGGGCGAACCATTCACCACGAGCCCGCTCGGCATAAAGAAACTGGTGCCCGCAACGCGGTCCATCAGTTGCATCACGACCGCTGATTCCAGCGGCGGGAAAGCGAGCAGGAGCAGGAACGCCGTCACAAACTGCGCCCAGACGAAAAACGGCAGTCGCATCCAGGTCATTCCTTTGGCGCGCAACTGAATGATGGTGGCGATGAAGTTGACCGCGCCGAGAAGGGACGACGTAATCAGGAGAATGAAGCCGACAAGCCAGAGCGTCTGGCCATTGAAGAACCAGTGGTAAGTCGGGCCTTTGTCGGCGATGACGGCGAGCGGCGTGTAAGAAGTCCAGCCGCCCTTGGCGGCGCCGCCGGGGACGAAGAAACTGACAAGCATGACGACGCCACCGACAAAGAAAGCCTGGTAACTCGCCATGTTGATCTTTGGGAAAGTCATGTCCGGCGCGCCGATCTGGAGCGGCACAACGAAATTACCGAAAGCGGCGAAGGCGATCGGCACGATGCCGAGGAAGATCATGATGGTGCCATGCATCGCGCCTAACGAGTTGTAAAACTCCGGCGTCATCTTCCCGTCCGGCATGCTGCCGGGCCCAAAGAGATGTCCGAGGGCCGGACCGATCACGGGCAGCGCCTGGCCCGGATAAGCCAGTTGCCAGCGCATTAACATCAT
>DASYVG010000443.1:0-7489 GCA_035937255.1 Chthoniobacterales bacterium
CTAGGAAAATCAGGAAGGCGCCAAGGGTCGGCCGATGCCAGATGTGTCGCACTTCGATCGGAATGAGCGCGGCCGTCGCGAACACCATCAGCATTTCGGCCCAGCGTCTTTGCAGGTAAACGCCGATCCCTTCCGTGAAAAGGACACCGGAATAGAAGAGCGCGAGCAGCCCCGTCGCGCGCAAGTGACCTCCCGCCAGCGCGTCCTGCAATTTATTAAGCAGGTAAACGATCGCGCGGCTGTGTTCGAGCAGGATTTCGTCCCCCGCCCAATCTGAGATCGCATCCAGCCAGCGCGTGCGGGCGTTGAGGAAGAGAAGCGAGAATCCAAGCGAGAGCAGCAAGACGCCTTTCAGGATCTTGAAAACGGCGATCAGCTTGAGATATCGGACACGATGTTGCTGGAGAATTTTGGGTGCAACGGTCGCGCGGTTCACCTGCAACGTCTCGCCGAAGGCGGGCTATTCCGCAACGATTCCGCTCGCGCGGCAGCAGACCTCGAGCTTGTTCCCGCTCGGGTCCTCGAAGAAGAAGGCGTAATAGCCCGGCGTGTAATCCACGCAGAGCTCCGGTCCTTCGAGATGGAGGCCGCCAGCGACACGCACGACTTCAGCAACGCGATCTACTTGCGCGCGCGTCTCGGCCCAAAACGCGATGCGCGTTCCGTTCGGCTGATGCTGCGGATCTTCTGTGAATCCGAAGAATTCCGTCGGTTCCGGGTCGCCCGTGTCGAACGCACCCCAGCGTTCGCCGCTTTGGTCGTGCGGGAAGCCCAGCGCAGGCAGGACCTGCGCGTAAAACTTCTGCGCTTCCGCCCGGCTGCGAACGCGGAGATCAATGTGATCGAAGCGGCGTGCTTTCATTCGTTAGGCCGGCGGCCTCTTTCCTGACGGCGGATCATGAGTTTCAATCCGGACCAGACGTCGTCGACCGCACAGACTTTCGTATCCACTAATCCGAGCGGCAGCGCAATCTCCCGAATCACGTCTTCGGTCACGTCGGTGGGAACGTGCGCGGATTTCTTCGGCCAGGAGACCCAAAAAATGGCGGCATCGCCAAGCCGTGGCCGGACGCGGACGATCTGCTGCCGCAGTTGCGTGCGGCGCGTCGCGAAAAGGTGAACGAAGGCGAGCTTCCCACGGCCCTGGCTCGTGATCGTTACACCTGCCGGCAATCCGGTCAGCCACTCCGCGTAACCGGCGGGTGCTCCCAGCGCCAGAATGCGTTCGCCGCTCCGGACGCCCAGCTTCTGCACGAGCGGAGTGCCTGAATATCCCGCCATCGCTTCTTTCTTATCGGCAAACGCCCGCCGCGACAATCGCGGGCTGCCGCCGACGCGTAAACGCGCCTTCGCTTGCGGTTCGCGCGGGAATCCGGTTTCCTCCTTTCGTGCTTCACGCTCGAATTTCAAACGATGACGCGTCCTAGTTTCTGGCCGTTTTGCGCCTTGCTCTTGCTTCTGCCGCTCGCGGCTTGCCAGCGCAAAAGCAACGCTGTTTCTGGCACGATTGAAGTCGATGAAGTGCACGTTGCGCCAAGATTCGGAGGACGCGTCGAAAAGATCTTCGCCGAAGAAGGCCAGACGCTGAAGCCCGGTAGTCCGATCGTGCAATTGGACGCCGCCGAGCTGAAAGCGCAGCGGGACCTCGCCGCTGCGCAGATTAACACTGCGCAGCACGACGCCGAAGCGCAATCGGCGCAGCTGGAATTCATGCGGGCGGACGCCCAGCGACAGCAGGATTTGCTCAGGAGCCGGACAGTTTCTCCCAACGAAGCGGAACGCGCGGCGAGCGCCGCGAAAGCGCAAGCGAGAGCAGTCGATGCCGCGCACATGCGGGTCGAACAAGCCCGCGCGCAACTCGCGCAAATGGACGCGCAGCTCGCCGAGATGCAGGTAGTCGCGCCGACCGCTTCGATTCTTGAGATTCTGAACGTGAAAGTCGGTGACGTGCTAGCGCCCAACCGCGAGGTCGCCACATTGATTCTGCCGGATCGTTTGTGGGTCCGGGTTTACGTGCCGGAGCCGTGGCTCGGTTTGATCAAACTCGGAGACGCGGTGCGTATCCGGGTCGACTCTTTTGGGAACCGCGACTTCAAGGGAGAAATCGAGCAGATTAATCGGCAGGCGGAGTTCACGCCACGAAACGTGCAGACGGTGGAAGATCGAATCCGGCAAGTGTTCGGGGTGAAAATTCGGCTCGAAAATGAGGAAGACAAATTGCGCGCCGGAATGTCTGCCGACGTGTATTTCGCGACCGCGCCGACACGTTAGTGCGTCGCACTGCACATATGCCTGAAGCGATGATCGAGTGCGAGCGGTTGACGCGGCGTTTCGGCACCTTCGCCGCCGTCGATCACGTCAGCTTCTCGGTCACCAAAGGCTCGATTTTCGGTTTTCTGGGGCCGAACGGATCCGGCAAATCGACGGTCATTCGGATGCTCTGCGGCATCCTGGAACCAAGCGAAGGAACAGCGCGAATCGGAGGCCGCGATGTAATTCGCGAAGGAGAGGCGGTCAAGGATTTGATCGGCTACATGTCGCAAAAATTTTCCCTCTACGATGAACTGACCGTTAAAGAGAATCTGATCTTCTCCGGCAAACTCTACGGTTTGCCCGAGCGCGAACTGCGCCGCCGGCGCGATGAACTGATCGCCATCACTCATCTCGAGCCCTACCTCGATCGCCGCGCCGCGCTCCTTTCAGGCGGCTGGCGTCAGCGGCTCGCGATGGCCTGCGCGTTGATGCACAAGCCGACCGTCCTCTTCCTCGATGAACCGACGGCGGGCATCGATCCGGTCGCGCGCCGTGAGCTCTGGGATTTGCTTTTCGAATTCGCAGGACAGGGGATGACACTCTTCGTCACCACCCATTACATGGACGAAGCGGAAAGATGTTCCCACGTTGGCTATATCTACATGGCGAAGCTGATTGTTTGCGGCGAGCCGGATGAGTTGAAGCATCTGCCGGATGTGAGCCCCGCCGGCACGCGACGATTGGATGTCACGTGCGATCATCTCACGACCGCGCTGCAGGCGACGCGTCAACTCGAAGGCGTGCAAAGCGCCACCGTCTTTGGTCAATCGATGCACCTCCTCGTGGACGATGCGGTCACAACTTCGCAGGTCGAAGAGAAGTTGCGCGCAGTCGGGATTGGCCAGGCCGAGATTCATGAGATCGGTCCTTCGTTGGAAGATGTGTTTGTAGCGCTGACTGACAAACACGCGAGCGAAAACGCCAGGCAGGCAGCGTGATGAGACGCACTCCCTTCCGCGGTTTCGGGGCCATCCTTTTCAAAGAGTTCATCACCGTCCTGCGCGATCCGATGACGCTTTTCTTCATGCTATTTCCTCCGTTGATCGAAATGGTGGCGTTCGGTTATGCGCTCGACAACGACGTGAAGCACATGCCGATGGTGATCCTGAACGAAGATCGCACGGTCGAGAGCCGCCAGTTCATCGATCGTTTCGTCAACACGGAGACGTTCCGTGTTGTCGGGGAAGCGCAGAACGTAGAGCAGCTCGCAAGCGACATCCGGAAAGGCCATGCCTCCGTTGGTCTTCAGATTCCGCCCCATTTCACGCGCGATCTGCGCGCGGGCCATCCGGCGCAAGTGCAGATGCTGATCGATGGATCGAACTCGACGACCGCGCTGCAAGCGCTCAACACCGCCTTGGGCGTCGCCTTGACGCAATCAATCGAGCTGATGATGCGCGACACGGGCCGGCGCGCGGTGCCGATCGAAGTGCGGCCGCAAATGCTTTACAACCCCACCATGCGGAGTCCGAATTTTTTCGTGCCTGGCGTCATCGGGGTGGTTCTGCAAATCGGCACCACCTTCGCGACCGCGATGGCGGTGGTGCGAGAACGGGAGCGTGGAACGCTGGAGCAGTTACTCGTTAGTCCACTCAGCCGCTGGGGTCTGATGCTCGGAAAACTTGTTCCGTATCTTTGCATCGGCATGCTGATGGCCTTTCTGCTTTTCGCGATTATGCGCTTCGTCTTCGCGGTCCCGATTGCGGGGAGCGTGACCGCGATGATGCTCGCAACGCTGGTTTACGTTTTCGCGTTACTCAGTCTCGGTCTCCTCGTCGCGACAAAAGCGGAGAACCAAATGCAGGCGCTGCAGATGTCGATGACCTTTATCATGCCCAGCGTCTTTTTTTCCGGCTTTATTTTTCCGCGCGAGACCATGCCGACCATCTTTTACGCCATCGGCGCGGTTTTACCGACCACCTACTTTATCGAGTTGATGCGGGCGATCATTTTGCGCGGCGCTACGTTCCTGGAGTACTGGCAGCCACTCGCCATCATGTCCGTCATGGCGGTGCTCCTGTTCTGCATCTGCGCTTTGCGCTTCCGAAAGAAGATCGGGTGATCGCGCGTCTCTGCAGGATCGGGATCCACCCGCTCGAGCGAAATTGACCGCCTCGCGTCGCGCACGCCAAGGCGCCGGCTCACTTAATGGTTCCTAAAGGAATAGGCGGCGTGTAACTTCCAGCCCACAGCTTCCCCCATGCAACTCGTCCCGCGTTCGGCCGATCTATCACACAGCTTCCGCATCAAACCGGTGCGCCTCGTGCTTGGCGCGATCGCGTTGATCGGCATTATCGTCACGTTCTTCTCACTCTTCTTCGGGTTTGTCTCAATTCCGACGAACTCGGTCGGTGTGAAAATGCGCTTCGGCGCATTCTCCGCGATCGAAAGTCCGGGATTGGCGTATGCGATTCCGCATGTCGACGAAATCATCGTCGTGCCGACGCAGCGGCTGCTGAAACTCGAATTCGGGTTTTCCACTCCGAACGCCACCAATGCCTACCAGGCCGATCGCGACGCGGAAGACACCGAAACGATGATCACGGGCGACTTGAACACGGCCTTGGTTCCGTGGGTTGTGCAATATCGAATCACCGATCCAAAGATGTATCTCTTCGGCGCGCGCGAGCCGGAACAAACCTTGCGCGATTTATCCGAGAGTGTGATGCGCGAGGTGATCGGCGATCGCACGGTCGACGAGGTCCTCACGATCGGCCGGCACGAGATCGAAACGGCGGCGTTGCGACGGCTCGTCGAGCTCGCATCGCAATATGAACTCGGACTGCAAATCCAGCAGGTCCAGCTCGCGACTGTGCGGCCACCGCCGGCCGTGCAAGCGGCTTTCAACGAAGTGAACCAGGCGCAACAGGAGAAGCAAACCGCGATCAACCAGGCGTGGGCAATCTACAATGATGCGGTGCCGAACGCGCGCGGGCAGGGAAAAGAGCGGCAGAAACAGGCGGAGGCGTATGCGTTTCGGCGAGTCAATCAGTCAAAAGGCGACGTCGAGAAATTTTCGCTGCTCCTGGCCGAGTATCGCAAAGCGCCAGAGGTGACGCGGCGCCGCCTCTACCTGGAATCGATGGAAGCAATCTTCCCAGCGTTGCAAAGAAAGATCATCGTCGACGACAGCGTGAAAGGCATTCTCCAGACCCTGCCGCTTGCTCCGTCTGATGCATCGAAGCCACCCCGTTAAAATGGATTCGCCGCAAATACCCACCTTTCCGGTCGCGCCGCTCCGTTTTCTGCAGAACGGCTTCATGACGCTGCTCGGCATTTTCTTCCTTCTGACGGCGCTGAAGTGGGGCGCGATGCTCTTCGTTGTCCATCAATACGAAACCGTCATCGTGACGCGTTTTGGCAGAGCGATCCGCACCGAAAAGACGGCGGGCTTAAAGGTAAAGATTCCATTCATCGACCGCATCAATCGTTTCGATAATCGCATCCTGGCATGGGATGGACCGCCGACCGAATGTCCCACGAAGGACAAACTCTACCTGATCGTCGATTGCTTCGCGCGCTGGCGCATCAGTGACCCCCTTCTCTATTACAATCGCTTGAACGATGAGCGGAGCGCGCTCTCTCGCCTCGACGACATCCTCGGCAGCGAAACGCGCACCGCGGTCGCGACGCATGATCTGGTCGAGATCATCCGCGTCACGAAAGGACGTCAGCCCGAGCGGGATCCGGAGCTGGAAAAGAGCGGGACTATTCTGCCCAGCAGCATTCCGGACATCGAACTGGGACGAGGCGAAATCGAAAAACAAATCACGGAACGCACGCGGCAGAAGATCGCGGACTTCGGCATCGAGCTGCTCGACGAGCGCTTCAAACGCAGCAAGTACAATCCCGCCGTCGCGGCGAAGATTATCGAGCGGATGTCGAGCGAACGTCATCAGATTGCCTCCAAATTTCGCTCCGAAGGCCGCGGCGAAGCGGCAAACATCAGTGGTCAAAAGGAGAGCGAAGTCGCTTCCATTACGTCGAGCGCGAATCGCGATGCGCTGAAGATCGAAGGCGAAGCCGACGCAGAAGCGGCGCGCATCTACACGGGCGCTTACAGTTCGGCGGACGCCCAGGATTTGTATCTCTTCCTGCGCAGCCTCGAAGTCGCGAAAACTTCGTTCGAGCATGACACGACCGCTGTCATTTCCACGAATAGCGATCTTGGACGAATCCTCAAGACCATGTCAGGCAGTCTGCTGCAGGCAAAGCCGCCGCCGCCGCCCGCGGCAACACCGTAAAAACGGTCACGGCGTTGGTCGCACGCATCTGGACGATCGGGCATTCGACCCGCTCGATCGAAGAGTTCATCGAGGCACTGCGGGAGCATAAGATCAAAGCCATCGCCGACGTGCGTTTGTTGCCCGGCTCGAAACGATATCCCCACTTTAATCGCGAGACGTTGGCTACGTCGCTGGCCGCGTGCGTTATCGGCTACGAACACTTCCCCGAGCTTGGCGGCCGCCGAAAGGCGCAGCCCAATTCAGCCAACACGGCATGGCGCAATTCCGCCTTTCGCGGTTACGCCGATCACATGGAGACCAGTCAGTTCCGCGACGGAATCGAACGGCTCGCGCGATTTTCAGAAGCGCTCGGACCGACGGCGATCATGTGCGCCGAGGCGGTCTGGTGGCAGTGTCATCGCGCGTTGATCTCCGATTATCTGAAGGTCCGCGGAACGGATGTGTATCACATCATAACGCCTTCCAAATGTGTGCCTCACCCTTACAGCTCCGCAGCACGGACCTGCGACGGCCGCCTGAGCTATGCCGCGCCCGAAACAACAGGCAGTAGCGGATTGCCCGGACTTGGTTAATCTAAGGCGTGAAAGCGATTTTTAGCAGTCTCGCCTGCATCGCACTCCTGGCCGGATGCACGCTGGGGCCGAGTCCGGAGGCGAAGTCCAAGGAAATTGAACAAGAACGTCAGGCAGCCAGGCAACAGGCGGAGTTCCAGAAAGGACTGCCGCCGGTGCCTAATGGTTGACCGGAACGCCCGGCACATTCGGGTGGGATTCAAACCCCCAAGCAGCGCCTCAAGAAGCACACGGCAATGATTGCAGCTATTTACGGCGTTGTTCGGTGCTGCCAGTTCCAGACGTTCCACCGGAAGTCGAGGATAACCTGCCGGCGCCTGCCTTGAATGAACCGCCGCCTTTGACGTTGCCTTTCGG
>DASYVG010000444.1:0-3250 GCA_035937255.1 Chthoniobacterales bacterium
GATTTTCGGATCGAGAACGGGAAACCAGCAACTGTTTCCGAGCAGCCGAATAATCCTGCGGTGGTGGTCACGTTGCGCGGAAAAGCCGTGCCGATTGTGGGCGCACCGAACGCGCACGGAACTGACGGCGGCGCTCCGAGCATGCCCCCGGCACTGGGAGATTCATCCGCGAATCATCTCACGCTTTTCATGGGCGAGGATGGCGGCATCAGTTACGAGCTCGCTTCACGCAAAGGCGGACAATCGACCGGCCAGCTCGAGTTGAACAAGCCGCTTCCAACTGGTTGGGCCGATTGGCAACTGATCGTGGATCGTATCTTGCCGCACGCGGAGCAGTGGATGGACTTCAAGCCCGTCGCAGCCGGGGCGACCGGTGAGAGTCTGCCCGATGGCGTCCGCGTTCGCGTCGAGCAGGGCAATGAAACATTCGAGCAGTGGGTCCCCGCTGGCTGGCAAATCATGGTGCCCACAAAACCCGCCGACGTGCAGGTTTCCTATGGTTGGAAGCAGGTTCCGTTGCCGATCGGTTTGGAACTGACGGAGTTCGAAGTGGAGCGGAACGAGGGGAGCGACAGCCCGGCCGGCTTCAAGAGCACCTTGCATATCACGACCCCGGAAGGCGGCAGCGCCACGGGCCAATGCTGGATGAATAATCCCTTCAGTTATCCCGGCGCCTGGTGGCGCACGTGGACCGGGCTTACCTATAAAATGTCTCAAGCTTCGTGGAACCCGGACAATCTCGGACAGAGCACGATTCAGATTTTGCGCGATCCCGGCTGGCTGCTGAAATGGATCGGCTCATTGCTGGTCGTGACCGGCATCTTCATGCTTTTTTATCTGCGCGGCTTCCGTCGGCCGTCGGGCGGCGCAGGTGCGCAAAAGGACACCGCAGCAAAGTCACGCCGGCGACAGCGCGAAAGCACTCTCGTGTCCGCCTGATTGCCGGACGTTTTCGTGAACTCGCGCATGAGATTGTGGCTTCTGCTTTCTCTGTTCTGCCTGGCTGGTTGCGCTGGCGGCACGCATGCACCCTGGACGCAGGAGGCCAGGCAATCGCACCGCTGGGGCTATTACAGCGGACCGATAGACACTCGTTGGACGGCCGATGGACGCACCATGATTCTGCTGAGCGAACTGCGTTACACCGATCCCAACGGCATCGTCTGGGTTGCGCCCGCCGGCGCGAGAGTGGACGGCGCGTCGATCCCGCGCGCATTTTGGTCGTTTATGGGTGGGCCGTTCGAGGGCCGTTATCGCGCCGCCTCGGTGCTGCATGATGTTTCCTACGACGCGCGCTCTCGTCCGTGGCAGGAATGCGATCGGATGTTTTACAACGCGATGCGTTGCAGCGGTGTTAGCGCCACCGAAGCGAAAACGATGTATTACGCGCTTTACCGCTTCGGCCGGCATTGGAAATTTCACGCGCAAATGGCCGAACCTCTCGTCTCTCCGGAACGCGAGGAACCGAACGTGAATCGAAAGACGACGGTTGAGCCGAGCGACGTGGATGTGATCCAGCGCTGGATCAGGGAGAATGATCCGAGCCTCGGGCAGATCGAATCGCGCGCATCCGCCGGACCATAGCCTGCGGCCGTACACCTGGGGATGAACGTGCGCAGCTAGGGCGTGGCGATCTTTCCCGGGCCCCACAACGCGCGACCCGGTTTTGCGCCAGTGTGTTCGCCATCTTTGATCACCTGCACCCCGTTCACCAATACGTGCTTCACGCCGGTTGCGTACTGATGCGGCTTCTCGAAGGTGGCGTGATCGGTAATCGTGGCCGGGTCAAAGACGACGATATCGGCGAACATCCCTTCCTTCAGGAAACCGCGGTGATCGAGGCCCAGATTCGTCGCCGGTAATCCGCTCAGTCGGCGGACGGCTTCCGGCAGCGTGATGACCTTTTCGTCTCGAACATATTTCCCGAGCACGCGCGCGAAGTTTCCGTAAGCGCGTGGATGACAATTCGATTTTAGGAAATTCCCTTCCGGCGCCTGCGACGCTTCGTCCGAGCCGAATGAGATCCACGGTTTCGCTAGTTCTTGCTTCACGTTTTCTTCCGACATGAGGAAGTAGATCGTGTCGATGCGCGATTCGTCTTCGCTGATCAAATCCATCATCGTTTCGACCGGATCTTTCCCACGCATCTTCGCAACTTCTGCCAGCGATTTGCCGGTGAGCGGCTTCAGCTTCTCCGATTTAAATCCAGAGAGAAGGATGTGATCGGGCGAGCCGGCCGCGAGGTACATGTTCTCCCATTTGTCGGTCTGCGTTTTTACTTCCGCCGCAATTTTTTCGCGTATCACGGGATCGCGCAGACGTTTGAAGAGCGCGGGGTAGCCGCCATCTTCGGCCCACGGCGGGAGGCACGCGTCGAGCCCAGTGCCCGCCGCGGTGTAGGTGTACATGTCGGCCGTAATCTTCAGTCCAGCTCGGCGCGCTTCTTCAATTTTTCCAAGCAGCGCCTCTTCTTTCGACCAATTCTGCGTGCCGGCCGCTTTGATGTGATACACCTCCCCCGGGATCCCCGCTTCGCGGCTGATCCGCAGTAATTCCTCCAGGCCTTCGAGCAAGTGATTCCCTTCGCTGCGCATGTGGGAAATGTATTTGCCCTGATATTTGGCCGCCACCTTGCAGAGCTCGATCAATTCCTCGGTCTTTGCATAGAACGCCGGCGGATAGATCAGCGACGTGCCGATCCCGAGCGCGCCTGCTTCCATTTCCTGGCGCACCAGGCCGCGCATCTGCTCGAGCTGCTGCGGCGTCGGCGCCTTGTCTTCCAGCCCGATCACATTTTCGCGGATCGTGGTCGCGCCCACGAACGAAGCAATGTTCGGCGTAATGCCGCGTTGCTCCATGTAACGCAGGTATTCCGAGAGCGTGTTCCACTTGATCTCGAATTTGAGATCCCCTTGCTGCGAAACGATCCGCTTCTTCATCACTTCGGTCAGCGGTCCCATCGATTCTCCTTCGCCAAAAATCTCCGTCGTTACGCCCTCCCGGATTTCACTCTGCGACTTGCCGTCCTCGATCAGCGAAACCGGAGACCACGACAGCATGTTGATGAAGCCGGGAGCGACGGCCAGGCCGCGCGCGTCAATCGTGTTGAGCGCGCGCGCGTTGGCGACGTCGCCGAGTCCGGCAATGCGGTCGGCGCGAATCGCTATGTCGACGGCGTGACCATCTGCGCCGGTTCCATCATAAACTATCCCGCCGTGGATGATCACATCGAATGGCGCCGCTCCCTCTG
>DASYVG010000445.1:0-2932 GCA_035937255.1 Chthoniobacterales bacterium
TCGATTTGATCCTTCTTTCACATGCGCACTTCGATCATTTCGATCTGCGCACCTTACATCGTTTTTCTGCACAGACCGCTGTCGTGACGGCGGTTTCGACACGTGA
The DNA here is from genome assembly GCA_035937255.1 of Chthoniobacterales bacterium. GTDB lineage: Bacteria > Verrucomicrobiota > Verrucomicrobiia > Chthoniobacterales > UBA10450 > JACCXL01. The sequence continues at coordinate 107 of DASYVG010000445.1, forward strand.
TCTTCTGCGCTTCACAAAATTCCGGGAGGTCACGGAATTACGTTGGCACGAGTCGATCGAATACAAATTCGCTGCGGGCGCGCTCCAGGTATCCGCCTTTCCGGTGCAACACTGGGGAGCGCGTCTGCGGCGTGACTATCATCGCGGCTACAATGGCTATGTGATCGAACGAAATGGTCGCCGCGTTATTTTTGGCGGGGACAGCGCCTGGACTGAAAATTTCGCGCCGCTCCGGAAACGCGGCCCAGTCGATCTCGCGATTATGGCGATTGGCGCCTACGAGCCGTGGATCCGCTCGCATGCCACTCCCGAGCAGGCGATCGGAATGGCGAACGACGCGGGCGCGCGTTTCATCATGCCTGTCCACCATCAAACTTTCCGACTCAGCTTCGAACCATTTTGCGAACCGATTGAGCGTTTCGCGGCCGCGCTCGCAGCTGAACCGGCCCGCATCGCCGTTCGCGCGATCGGCGAAACATTCGTCATGCCGGATTAGAAACGTTCTGCCTTGCCGGTTTCTGACGCGGGTGCCATCTTTGCGGCTCCCGCGAAGGCGCCGATGTAGCTCAGCTGGTAGAGCAGCTGATTCGTAATCAGCAGGTCACGGGTTCGAGTCCCGTCGTCGGCTTTCTCGCACGACGGTCGCATCCCGCTTCTCATTCCGCACCCGCGGCGCTAGCCTGCGTCGCTCCTTCTGATCCGATCGAGCCCACGATTTAGCGCATGAAAATTATTATCACGGGAATTTGCGGATTCATCGGGAGCGCCCTCGCCCGCTTGTTTCGCGAGCAGTTCCCAGATTGGACCGTGGGGGGGATTGATAATCTCAGCCGTGCTGGCAGCGAGACGAATCGCGGGAGCTTGCAGAAACTTGGCGTGGGCGTTACGCACGGCGACATCCGAAACGCTTCTGACGTCGATGCACTTCCGGACTGTGACTGGGTTATCGACGCGGCCGCCAACCCGAGCGTGCTCGCGGGAATGGGAGATGGCAGCAGCAGCCGTCAGGTCGTCGAACACAATCTTTACGGAACGGTCAATCTCCTGGAGTTCTGTCGCGCGCGACGGTGCGGTCTGATTCTGCTCAGCACAAGCCGCGTCTACTCAATCAAACATTTGTCCGAGATCCCGATGGAAGTGAGCGGGAGCGCGTTCTGTCCGAGCGGCGGTGACCTGCCGCACGGTGTGCGAACCAGTGGAGTCACAGAAGATTTTCCGACTTCGCCGCCTGTTTCGCTCTACGGCAACACGAAACTCGCATCAGAAAATCTCGCCTTGGAATACCACGAGACTTTCGGCGTGCCGGTCTGGATCAACCGCTGCGGTGTGCTCGCAGGCGCCGGACAATTCGGTCGCATCGACCAGGGAATATATTCGTTCTGGATAAACAGTTACCTGCGGCGACGTCCGCTGCGTTATATCGGTTTCGGCGGCGAGGGCCATCAGGTTCGCGATTGCCTGCATCCGCGCGACCTTGTCGTGCTGCTAACGAAGCAAATGCAAGCGGCGGACCGGAAGAAGCGCCGGATTGTAAACGTGGCCGGAGGCACAGCGAACAGCCTTTCACTCGCGCAGCTCTCCGACTGGTGCCGTGCTCGCTTTGGCGCACTCGAGATCGGACGCGTTCCTGAGGCGCGCCGGTTCGACGTTCCGTGGCTGGTGCTCGACTCCTCGCGCGCCGCTGAGGTATGGGACTGGAAGGTGCAAACCCCGCTCGAAGCGGTCCTCGAGGAAATCGCGGTGCACGCCGAGGCGCACCCCGATTGGTTGGAGAGATCGGAAGCCTAGCGATGGACGGTGCGGATCCTCTTCAATTGCTCACGATCGTTGTGCCGGCGCGCAACGAGGAGGGATGCGTTGCCTCCACGCTTGAACATTTGCATCTCGAACTGCGGCTGCGTGACGTGCCGCATGAGATCATCGCGGTCGACGACGGCAGCTCCGATCGGACCTCGGAGATTCTCCGCCTGACCGCGGAGCGCGTGCCGGCTCTGCGCGTGATCCAGAATTCAAGGCTCCATGGTTTCGGTCGCGCGATCATCGCTGGTCTCGATGTCATGCGCGGTGACGCGGTTGTCATCATGATGGCGGACGAATCCGATGATTGCCGGGACGTGGTCCGCTATTGGCAGACGCTGCAACAAGGGTACGATTGTGTCTTCGGCAGTCGCTTCATCAAAGGCGGCGGGGTGATCGATTATCCGCGGCTGAAGCTGATCTTGAATCGATGCGCGAACCTGTTCCTCAAGTTTTTATTCAACACGAAACTCAATGACACCACCAACGCATTTAAAGCCTATCGTCGCACGGTGATCGACGGCTGCCGGCCTCTGATCTCTCCTCATTTCAACATCACCGTCGAACTGCCGCTCAAAGCGATCGTCCGCGGCTACTCCTGGACCACCATTCCGATCACGTGGCGCAACCGCCGCAGCGGAAAGGCAAAACTGAAAATCAGAGAAATGGGGAGCCGCTATCTCTTCATCTGTCTCTACGTCTGGCTCGAGAAATATTTCAGTCGCGGTGACTATCGGAAGCAATGAACGAAGCCGCGTCCAAGGAAGAGGCGGGACAGCTCCAGGAAATTTACCGCGCGCGCTTCGGCCAGACGCGGGCTTATCGCGCCGAGGTTTGGAAGATCCTAATCTCGGATTACTTTGAGCGTTTTCTCCGCAGCAGCGATCACATTCTCGATCTCGGTTGCGGCTACGGAGAATTCATCAACGCGGTGCCTTGCGCGCGCAAATTCGGAATGGATTTGAACCCGGACACGCGCGCTGCGCTCGATCCAAGCGTGACCTTTTTAGCACAAAATTGTGCAGAACG
>DASYVG010000446.1:0-1782 GCA_035937255.1 Chthoniobacterales bacterium
GGGAGTTTTCCAGACGCTTCTGATCGAAACCGCGCAGACGCGGCAGATCGTCGAAGACCGGCGCGTGCAGGCGGTGACGCTAACAGGCAGCGAACGTGCCGGTAGTGAGGTCGCGAGCGCGGCGGCACGGCAGCTCAAGAAAACTGTCCTCGAGCTCGGCGGCTCCGATCCATTCATCGTGATGCCAAGCGCGAACCTCGAGGTGGCAAGCGCAACCGCCGCGAAGGCGCGCACCATCAACACTGGGCAATCGTGCATCGCGGCCAAACGCTTCATCGTGGCAGCCAAGATTTACGACGAGTTTCTGACGCAATTTGTGCAAAGGATGAGGGCACTGAGAATCGGCGATCCACTCGACCCGGCAACGGAGATGGGCCCGCTCGCGAACGAGCAGATACTTTACGGAGTAGATGCGCAGGTGAAAGCGTCCGTGGCCGCGGGCGCGAAGCTCTTGACCGGCGGAAAACGAATCGAACGCGCAGGATTCTTCTACGAGCCCACTCTGCTGGCGGACGTGCCGCCAGATTCGCCGGCCGCGCGCGAGGAAATCTTTGGTCCAGTGGCCGCGTTTTTCCGGGTGCGCAATAGCGCCGAAGCGATCACGGTCGCTAACAACACCGTCTACGGACTGGGCGCAAGCGCATGGACGAACGACGCGGTGGAGCAGGAACTTTTTATAAGCGAACTGGAAGCGGGAATGGTTTTCATCAACGGAATGGTGGCGTCTGATCCGCGGCTGCCATTCGGCGGGGTGAAGCGTTCCGGCTTCGGTCGCGAGCTCGGCGTGGAAGGCATTCGCGAATTCGTAAACATTAAGACCGTTGTCATAGCCTGACCGGCAGAGCGTTCTGGTCGCCTAACCGGTAGGGCGAGACTCAGTCGAGCCGATTGCCGCGCGCGATATTCGGCTCGGCGGAGCCTCGCCCTACCCGGTTGTCGTGCAGTGAGACGCATTGTTCAGGGCGTCGCCAGCCCAGGGTGCGAAGTCCCTTCGCCCTCTGCGCGGCTCACGATGATACGCAAGAAAGCGTCGTCAGTCTCTAGCCGCCGGTCGTGAACTGATCTGCCTTACTCTTGAACAAAACGTTGAAGGTCGTGAGCGAGCCGTAGCAGCGCGTGATGTACTGCTGGAGGTCGAACTTGTCCGCATCGCTGAGCTTGTCACTCGCGTTCACCTTCTGCTCGAGAACGCGCAGGTTGTTCCGGATCATCACGATTTTGTGAAAGAAGGTATCGATCGGAATTTCCTTCGGCTGGAGTGATTTATCCGCCGGATGCAGCACGAGCTGTCCGCTCTGCCAGCGTTCGCCCAGACCTTCAACGATTTGCTCGGGCTCTCCGATGCCGAGCGCTTCGACCACGGCTTGAGCAGTGTCGCGAATCAGAGTCGCCAGAGGAACTTCGAGCTGAGTCAGGTTTGCCGCTGATTCCGCCAACTTCAGTTCGGCCGAAGCGGGTGCAACTGTCCGCGGCGCATCGTCGAAGGAGATATCGGCTGTCTGCTGCGTCAATGATTTCACCACGCCGACGCCGTAATGGGGATGCCGAACCTTCATCCCGAGGTGCAAATTTTCTACTGCAAGAGCCATATCTTGAGCACCGTCCGAGGCAGAGTCCCAAGCGCAAGAACATTTCGGATCTGCTCCGCGTGACGTTGTCGTCGGCCGCCTCAAACTTGTCCAGTATTGATAGGCAGCGAGCGACTCGACGCGAATTGCATTGCCTTGCCAAACGCCAGCTCGTGATTTTCGCGGAACGGCCGCCGAGCAATCGCGCAATTCG
>DASYVG010000447.1:0-1682 GCA_035937255.1 Chthoniobacterales bacterium
CGAAAAGTGATTTCTTTCTTCAGCGTCATTCCATTCTTCTCCGCCACGCGCCGAGACGCCGTGTTCGCGGGATGGATCAACGAAATTACGCGGGGGATTTTAAGCTCGCCGAATGCGTAATCGCGAACGGCTTGCGCCGCCTCGGTGGCGAAGCCCTGGCCCCAGTGAGCTGGGTGGAGTCGATAGGCGATTTCCAGTTCGTCAAGGTCATCAACGTTCTGCAAGAAAAATCCGCAGAATCCGATCACGCACGGGTTCTCGCGGGGGATGATCGCGAATTGCGACGGCAGATCGGAGCGCGTCCGGGCCAAAATTCGTTCAAGCAGAGTCGCACTTTGTTTCCGTGACAACCCATTCCCGCCCGAGATGCGTGCGAATCCTTTGTTCATCCAGAGATGGGCAAAATCATTGAGATCGCTTTGAGCGAAATCCCGCAGGAGCAAACGTTTGGTCGGTAGCGAGCGCACGATCAATCACCGGCTGAGAGCTCCGCCGCAGATGTAGCCGATCCACACGGCAGCAAGGCAGAATAAGACCGAGCCAAGGATGTTAAGTCCGGCGCGAAGCCAGTCGCCCTCCCAACCCAGGGCCATCGTTTGCAAACTGAAAGACGAGAACGTGGTGTATCCTCCGCAAGACGCCGCTCATGAAAGCCAGCCGCCATTCGGGGCGCACGAGAACGCGCCCTTCCGTCCCCGTGAACGCAGCGAAGAATCCGATCGCGAGACAACCGCTCACATTCACGAGCAACGTTCCCCAGGGGAAAGTTTCACCGAAACGGCGACCAATTACTCCGGAAAGCCAGAATCGCGCGACGGTTCCCAACGCGCCTCCTCCAGCCACCAGCAAGTAGGTAAGGCGGTTCACCCGTGTCTTATAGCTAAACGGCGGTCTGGCGACTACACGAGTTTTCACCTTTGCGAAAAATGCTATGTTCAGGGAACGTATTTCGCCACAAATTTGAAGCGCTCGTAAAGCTCCGGGGGGAATCATGGATGTCTAACGCAAGCTCGCCATCCTCGCGGGCGCCGCGAAATATGATGCCTCCTGTGCGAGCAGCGGCACCACGAACGTAACTCGCGTGCGGGCGGGCTGGGCTACCACGGGAAGCGGCATCTGCCACAGCTACACGCCAGACGGCCGATCCCGAGTCAGGATCGACCAAAAGGCTGGCGAACTTGCAGTTACGGTTTCGGCGAAGCGGAAGCAGCAGGCGATCTCTCGACCGAAGCGGCCGGTGATGCCATTGCATCGGCATCTTTATGCTTGCGTGAAGACTTGTTGGCGACAACAGCCTTTTCCGCCTCAGTCATCGGCCCGAGCTTCACCGTCTTCGCTTCGAGATTGCCGTCGGCGGCTTTCCAATACGATCCGCGGACTTCCTCGTTCGCGACCACATCTTTCATCGTCGCGGGATTACCGCTCTTCATGAGCTTGGTTGCATCAGTGATCTTGAATGCGCGCGACTTCTCCTTGCCGACGATCGTGAACGTCTTCGTCCTTGCATCGACGCTCGCGATCATCCCGTGGAAGGGGATGGCGCGTTCGGTTTTCGCCGTCGGCGAGGTCGTCGCCGGCCGGCGAGGCGTCTTTTTTCGCGCGCGCAGCGCAAATAGTAAGAGGCTCGCCCACGAGTAGCGCTGCGAGGCAGACGCCGCTGATAATCTGTTGTTTGTATTTCA
>DASYVG010000448.1:0-1787 GCA_035937255.1 Chthoniobacterales bacterium
TTGTAGCGATTGGAAGAGTGGAAGAAAATCAATGTTTTTTGACGTTTAATTTGAACCTCCTTATTGCCGCAGGCCGACATTCGGCGGAAACGAAGCCACACATACGAATCTTCCGAGGATCGAACTGAGGCGAAATGTTAAGTCGAGGGAAAACGAGCTGACACAATAAGTCAATATATATTTTGCTTTAATCGCCGAACTGAACTTTTGCTATGAAACCGCAACGATGGCGCGAGCGAATGCTTGATAGCACGCGAGGTCAAATCCTCGCTCTGCTTCGTGTCGAATCGTGCACCGTCAATGAACTCGCCGCCGCCCTGAAACTGACAGACAATGCCGTGCGAGCGCACCTGATCAGTCTCGAACGCGACGGTCTGATTCAGCGTGAGGGGAGTCGACCCGGTCTTCGAAAGCCGCACGCGTCGTATGGGCTTACGGCCGACGCCGAGCAGATCTTTCCGAAAGCGTATGGACTGTTGCTTAATCACCTCATGTCGAGCATCTCCAAGCGGCTCAGCTCGCGGGAACTTCGGGCGAGCATGCGCGAGGTCGGTCGATCTCTGGCGAAAGAACATAGTAATCAGCTGACGAAAAAAAGCCGAAACGTCCGACTCATAGCCGCCCTGGCTCTGCTGAAGAAATTGGGCGGAGCAGTCGCACTTCACGAGACCGATGGGAAGACGCTCATTCGCGGCAAGAGTTGTCCGCTTGCGGCGATAACGGCGCATTACCCCGACGCCTGTCTGATCGTCGAGACGCTGCTCACGGAAATCATCGGCGCTCCCGTTAAAGAGCACTGCACACACGGCGAGCCACCGCAGTGTCGTTTCGAGATCAGTTGAATGCCTCGCGGCACTGACGCGCGCACGAGGCGTTCCGCGCCTAAACGCTCTGTGCGCCGCGGAAAAGCTCACGAACAATAAGGCACAATAAACCTTGACTATTTATTCCTCTGGCATTCATGATTCATTCAACCCGAAAAAATATGACAGACTCAGCCGCCAATTCGCTAAGCTCGACAGAAGATCAATACAACAATCAGGCATTTCAGATTCTGCGATTCGGTTTCACGGTCGCCCCAATTCTGGCCGGTGCGGATAAATTTCTGCATTTGCTCGTCGACTGGGATAAATACCTGCCGCCGATGGTGAACAATCTCTCTGGCGGCCACGGCCATCAATTGATGCTAGCCGTGGGCGTGATCGAGATCGTGGCCGGCATCGGGGTATTCCTTAAGCCGCGCCTCTTTGCCTATGTCGTGGCCGCCTGGATGCTGGTAATTATTCTCAACCTTCTCGCAATCCCCGGTTATTTCGACGTCGCATTGCGCGATCTCGGATTACTGCTCGGCGCTTTGGCGCTAGGACGGTTAAGCCACAACTTCGACCGCGCCTGACCGCCAGGGCCGCGTCGATCAGGTTCACACCGAGCTCACCGGTCCAGCCAGGGCCCGGGATTTTCTTGAAAAGCGCAAGGAGCGTCGATATCAAGGCGCGAATCGCTGACTTCGTTATATCGATTAGCGACTTCAACGCGCCTCATGTCCGACTACGAAACATTTAACCACGATGTCCTCATCATCGGCGCAGGCGGCGCCGGACTCCGGGCCGCGATCGAAGCGTCGGCTGGCGGCGTTTCCGTCGGCATGGTTTGTAAATCTCTTCTCGGCAAGGCGCACACGGTGATGGCGGAGGGCGGCATTGCAGCCGCGCTCGCCAACGTCGACGACCGCGACAACTGGAGAGTGCATTTTGCCGACACGATGCGCGGCGGCCAATACGTGAACA
>DASYVG010000449.1:0-2452 GCA_035937255.1 Chthoniobacterales bacterium
ATCTCCGCTTACGTGAAGAACGAACGTCCAAAGTTCGTGAAGCGACGGACCGGGAGCGAAATTTTTCTCTCGGTGCGCGGGACGAAGCTGACCACGGTAAGAATCTGGCAAATCGTAAAAAAACGGGCGCGCGTCGCCGGACTGGAAGCGAATATTTACCCGCATTTGCTGCGGCATAGTTTCGCGACGCACCTGCTGAGCAACGGCGCCGATCTGCGCATCATCCAGGAAATGCTCGGGCACGCGGACATTTCCACTACGCAGATTTATACGCATGTGGATCAGCAACGGCTCAAGGCGGTGCATCGGAAGTTTCATCCGCGCGCGTGAAGCGACGCGATTTGCGTTTGGCTGAAGGCAGGACGCAGCCGAACGGGTGAGCGGCAAAGAAAAGCGTGCGAGCGGCAGCGCCGCCATTACACTTCACGGCACATGAAGCGGTTTATCCTGCTCGTGATGGCAGCTGCGATCGCAGCCGTGGTCGCAGCTTTCGCGATCTGGCATTTCTCTCGCGGACATGTCGCCAGGACGTCGAGCGCGGTCGTGGCTGGCCTGCTGCCGCGCGAGACGATTTTGCTGGCGCATCTGCCGGACTTCAACCAGACGCGCTCGCAATTTCACGAGAGCGATGTTTATCAGATCTGGCGTGAGCCGACGGTGCAGGCTTTTCTGGAAAAACCGCTCTCGAAAAAGCAAAGCACGGGGACGCGGCAGACGTTGCGCGATTTCGAGTCGCTGGAAATGAAGGACGCGTTTGTAGCCGTGACTTCGCTCCAGAACAGCGCCTGGAAGATCGTGGGCGGTTTCCGATTCAAAGGAACTGCAGAGGAGGCGGAGAAAATCGTGGGAGGCTGGCGCGCGAAATTCATGCGAGGCGCAGAGCCGAAGCGCGAGACGGTAGAATTCCAGAAGCATCAGATCGAGGTCCAGACGTCCGGCATCCTGACGGTTTCGAGCTGCTACGATGCTGGCTGGTTCGTGGCGGCGAATGACATCGAGCAGTTGAAGGCTTTGCTGGATCGGATCGACGGCCGGCAGAAAGATCACAGCTCCACGCTGGCGGCGGACGAGACATTCGCGGCCGCGCAAAAACATACGCAGGCGAGCTTTGCGGGGCTGGTGTTTGCGCGCCTCGACCGGTTTTTTCAAGAACTGCTTCCGAAGGTGGAAGAAACAAGCGAGCCGTCCGGTTCGCCACCCATCTATCGGCAGATCCGCAGCTTCTGCGGAACCATTGCGTTCGACGGCGGAAAGATCCGCGACGTCTTGTTCGTCGGCATGCCACAGCTCATCAATGTCGGCGAGCTCTCGCGCGCCTCGCTTGCCGCGGCTACCCGGGACGCATTTTTCTACGCGGCTGGATTTTTGAATCTGCCGGCGGCGACGCAGACCAACGCGGGCTCTCCGCACCTTCCGGCCGCGCTGGGACAGATCACCGCTCCGCTGGCGGCGGCCGGCATTACGATGGATGATTGGAACGCCGCCTTCGGGCAGGAGTTCGGCTTGATCGGCGAATGGCCGGCCACCGCTCATTTCCCGACGCTGATCGCGACATTGCCGACGAAGGATTTAGCGAAGGCCACGCAGTTGCTGGGGACGGCCGCAAAGGCGGACGCGGCGCGGCAATGGACCCAATCGGATAAAGATGGGGTTCACTACTTTTCCAGTGAGGCCGGAAACCCGTTCCTTCCGCTCAGCCCCACGCTCGCGCTCTCCCCTACAATGCTGGTCGCGGGTCTGGACCTCGGCACCGTGCAGAGCGCGGTTGGGCGAATTGGAAAGCATTCGTCGGAGCTGGCTGCCACGGAGATATTTCAAACGGCCGAGCGGTCGGTGCCGGAGAGCCGGCAGGCTTTTGCTTACCTCGATACGGCTCTTTTGTATGCGCGACTCGATGCCGCTATCCGGCCGATGTTGTTCATGAGCGCCGCCTTCGTTCCTGGAATGGGCGAGCAGGTTGACATGGACAAGATGCCGCCGGCGGAGGCAATCACGCGTCACTTGAGTCCGGTGGTTATGTCACAGCGTTACGACGGCGACGGCTATGTTGCGGAGTCAATCGGTCCGGTGACCATGTATCAGACGGTCGCGGGACTAGGCGCCGCGATCGGAGCGGGGGCTATCGCTTATCAACATCAAAAAGGTGGCGGTCTCCCGGGATTTCACTCCTTCCCTGGAGTAACTGCACCTAAGCCAAGCCAAGCCGCTTCGCCCTCGCCACCTATGAGTAATCCCTCCCCTTCTCCCTCCGCGAGCGCGGCGGCGACTCCGTAGTGCGGGCGGTTCGGGAAGTGCTGAGTCCGAACGATTTAATTGGCTGAGGCAGAGAAATTCTGCTGCGAAATCGCCGGATCGTGTTAAATTAAAAACCCTATGGCTATGCTTAAGAAAAACGCGTTTTCACGTCGAGTTCCTGATCTGGTGACCGAGGAACTGGTGGCGATACTTTCGC
>DASYVG010000450.1:0-3321 GCA_035937255.1 Chthoniobacterales bacterium
CACGCAAGTAGAGCACGTAGGCATCGCCGTTTTCGGTGGGCTTAGTTTCGACGCGCGCCTTCTCTTCGGGGCTGAGTGTCGCGCGCAATTCATCGGCCACGCTTCGCGCGACTTCTGCTTCGACAGCAAAGATGTTTGCCAGACTGCGATCGTAGCTCTGCGCCCAAACGTGCGCGTCCGTGTCTGCGCGAACGAGCTGCACGTTGACGTGCACCTTGTCGCCCGCCTTCTGCACGCTTCCTTCCAAGATGTTCGCGGCGCGCAGTTCACGTGCGATCTTCGGCAGATTTTCAGGCGAGCTTTGGTAATGCGCCGTCGATGTGCGCGAGATAACCTTTAATCCGCTAACCTTCGCCAGGGCGGTAATGATCTCATCCTGAATGCCGGACGCAAAGAAGGCGTTGTCGGGATCACGGCTCAGGTTCTGAAACGGAAGAACAGCGATACTTTTCTCTGGAATCCCAGGCGCCGCGGATTGGGAAACGGCCGGCGGTGGTGAGGAACTTCCTGTAGCGACCGCGGGCTTGTGCCGCGTCAGTTGAAGCAGGAGTAAAACCGCTGCGACGACTGCGACGAAGACAATCAGGCCGATCAACTTCCGCCCAGTCTTGCGCGTGACTGATTCGTTAGGCGAAACTTCTTCCGTGCGTTTGATTCCTTCCGGCGTTAGCTCGAACGCCCACGCGAGAATCAGCGCGATTGGAAATCCCAGGATAACAAGCAAAACTACCGCGCTGGTAATCGCATCCGAGAGATGCAGGGCCGGAACGATTGTCGCCGCAATCTGCATGACCAGCCATCCAACGATTGCGTAAGCGACAGCAACCTTATAGACGTTCCGCCGCTTCAGCTCGGCAAAGAAATTTTTCGGGTTCATCGGCGCTCGCTCGAACTCACGAGATTACTTTACAGAGCCGGACAAGATTTTGGAGACGAGCGCTTCGAAGCGCGGATCGCCGCGCAACGGATCAAGATACGGGTCGACTTTAATGTGATTAATATTACGACCGCCATGATCGCGAGCAGCTTTTTCCAGCCAGTCCAGCGCCCGATCTTTTTCTCCCAGCCCAAGATGAATCACGGCAAAAGCGTAAGCCGGAACATAGCGCGTCTTAGCTGCTTCAGTGAGCCGGGCCAATATCTGGCGCGCTTCATTCTGTCGTCCGGTATTCGCGTCGGCGTGGGCGGCAAACGCGAGCACAAGCGGGTCGTCGCTTAACTCTAATGCTTTTTTATACTCTGCGATCGCGTCGCTCGTGGCGCCTTTCAATTCTAGCGCCAATCCCAGAAACCGGTGAGCCCAATAAAATTCCGGATACATTTGGACTGTATTGCGCAGTTGCTCGATCGCGTCATCGTATCGCCTCGCCACCATGTAAACCGTGCCGAGCTCGGCGCCGATGATCGGCGAGACCGGATCGAGCTCGGCGGCTCGTTTCGCTTCCGCGATTGCGTGATCGAACTGCCCGGCCGCCAAAAGAGGACCGCTGGCACACCACTGGTGAGCGGTCGGGTAATTCGGATTCAACTCAATCGCGCGCTCAAACTCTTTCATCGATGCGGCGAGCTCGAAATAGAAAAAAAGGACGTAACCTAGCGAGCTGTGCGCTTCGGCGAGCATGTTGTCGAGCTCCAGCGCCCTCTGTGCAGCAGCTCTTGCGCGCGGAAGATACTCTTGCGGCGTTCCCGCCGCGTAGAGGGGAATCAAAGTGCAACTGTCGGCCATGCCCGCGTAAGCCAGCGCGTAGCTCGGGTCCTTCTCCGCCGCCTGCTGGAAGTAAGCGAGCGCTCTCTTAAGATTCTCTCCGGTGCGCCTGTTCCAAAGATAGCGCCCCTGCAGATAAAGTTGATGCGCCTCTGTGTTCTCCGTGGGGCGCACAGCGAGCGCGTGTTCCTCCGAGCCGGTCAGCTTTGCTTGCAGCGTTTCAGCGATGGTTTTTGCGATCTCGCTTTCGATCCGAAAAATGTCAGTCAACTTCCGGTCGAACGTGTCAGCCCAAAGATGAGCGTTGGTCTCGGCCTTGATCAATTGCACGTTCACGCGCACCGCATCAGGGGAGCGCTGCACACTTCCTTCGAGAATATTCGCGACTCCGAGCTGCTTCGCGATCGCCGGTAAATCATCGGGTGCACTTTTGAAACGCTGCGTCGATGTGCACGAGATCACCTTCAAATCTGCGATCTTCGCCAGCCGTGTGATAATTTCGTCCTGAATCCCGGCCGCGAAGTAAGCGTTGTCGGGATTGCCGCTCAGATTCGCAAACGGAAGAACCGCGATCGATTTGGCCGAAACCTCGGCCGACGTGCTCTGCTTACTCGGCACGGTATAGCGTCCGAGGAAAAAAACGGCTACCGAGATCGCGCCGGCTATAATCACCACGTAAATCCAAGTGCGACGGCTCGGTGATCGGGCTGGCTGAGGTTCAGTCCCGTCCCCTTCCGTTCGCTTAATTCCTTCAGGTGTCAGCTCAAACGCCCATGCTAAAATCAGCGCCACCGGGAATCCGATGATCAGCAGCAGCACTACAAGGCGCACGGCCCAGTTCGGAATCTCGAAAAACGGAAGGACCTGCGTCGCAACCTGGATGAGCAGCCACGCCACCACCGCGTAGGCGACCGCGACTTTGTAAACATTGCGCCGCTTTAGCTCGGCCAGGAGCGATTTCATAAACGAAAGCTGACCACGGCTGTAACAGCGGATTGAGGAGAAATCGATCTCCTTCAGCATTCGCCACTCACCGAAGTCGTGGAAGCGCTGCTCGCGCTGCCGCTCTGACTGGCGAATCTTTCTCCAGTTCGCACCGAAACTGCTTCCTCTAATCGCTCATGAGCACTTCGTCCGCGGCCTTGAGCGATCCCGAAGCGAAAGCCGCCGCCGGGCAATATCACATCTACCTGGAACAAATCGGGAAGATTTACTTCCACGTTTACGCCAGCTCCGCCGTGCGGCCGTTTGCTGCCGAGGAGTTGCGCCAGTTGCTGGTTAAGAGTCGTCAAACCAACTCGGCTCTCGGCGTCTCGGGCATGCTCCTTTATAAAGATGGAAATTTCCTGCAGGTGCTGGAAGGACGGGAAGCAGCTGTCCTCGGCCTCGTCGAAAAAATTACCCGCGATCCGCGTCATCGCGGGGTGACGACGCTTTTAGAAGGTTTCGAGAGCGAATACCAGTTTCCCGATTGGTCGATGGGCTTCCGCGATCTCCATTCAGAGGAAGCGAAAGCGACGCCCGGCTCCAGCGACGTTCTCGATCCTTCGCTCGATCCAAAAGCGTTCTCTTCCGATCCAACGAGAGCCCAACGCCTCCTTCTCACCTTCAAGGAA
>DASYVG010000451.1:0-5060 GCA_035937255.1 Chthoniobacterales bacterium
CCGGAGACGGATTGATCATCGATCTGAACCAGATTTTCTGGCGAACGGCCGATTGTAATCAAATCTTCCGCCAGCTCGTGCGTTGTTCCGCTGACAATCAGTTTTCGCATGGCCGGGCGAATCCTATCCCACCGGCGCGCGACCGGTCGAGCGATCTTTCCGTCCCCGGGAGCAACCGTTGACCCACCGGAGCGGCGCCCGCATAGTGGCGCTCTCCATGTCGATCGAGCGCACCCGCAACTTTTGCATCATTGCGCACATCGATCACGGCAAGACGACCCTGTCCGATCGTTTGCTCGAACGCACCGGGACGATTCACGAACGCGATCGGCAGGACCAGTTGCTCGACTCGATGGATCTCGAGCGGGAGAGGGGCATCACGATCAAAGCGCACCCGGTGACGATGCGTTACCGGAGCAAAGCGGGTGACAGTTATCTGCTCAACCTGATCGACACGCCCGGCCATGTTGATTTCGCTTACGAAGTTTCGCGCTCGCTCGCGGCGTGTGAAGGCGCGCTCTTAATCGTGGACGCGGCGCAAGGCGTCGAGGCGCAGACGGTCGCGAACATCCATCTCGCGCATAAACAGGGGCTCACGATCGTGCCGGTTATTAACAAGATCGATCTGCCAAACGCTGATCTGCCCGCGGTTCATCGGCAGCTCGAAGAGATTCTGCAAATCCCGGCCGAAGAAGCGCTCGAAGCAAGCGCGAAAATGGGAATTGGCATCGAAGAGATTCTGGAAGCGGTCGTCCATCGCATTCCGGCGCCACAGAAACCGGTCGACGACACCTTGCGCGGCCTGGTCTTTGATTCCGTGTTCGATGTCTACCGCGGCGTAGTCGCTTACGTCCGCCTGTTTTCCGGTAACATGAAGGCGGATCAGGCGGTCAAATTAATGAGCAACGACAGTCGCTACGAGATCAAGGAAGTAGGCGTATTCACGCCGAAAATGCTCGCGCAGCCGGGATTGAAAGCGGGCGATGTCGGCTACTTCATCGCCAACATCAAGACCACGGCCGATATCAAGATCGGCGACACGATCACGGATCAGCGTAATCCCGCGCGCGATGCTTTGCCCGGGTTCCAGGAAATCCATCCGATGGTTTTCAGCGGTATTTACCCGATTAACACCGCTGATTTCGAGCACCTCAAGACCGCCATCGGCAAGCTGCGACTGAACGATTCCGCTTTCGTCTACCAACCGGAAAGCTCCGTCGCGCTCGGCTTCGGTTTTCGCTGCGGATTCCTGGGGCTGCTCCACATGGAGATCATCCAGGAGCGTCTTCGGCGCGAGTATGACATGGACATCATCGCGACGTCGCCGAGCGTCATCTACGAAATCCTGACCACGCGCCAGGAGCTTCTCCTGGTCGACAACCCAGCGCATTTGCCGGATCCGAGCGTGATCGACGAAATTCGCGAACCGATCGTAAAGGCTTACGTGCTTTGCCCGAACGAAAACATCGGCGATATCCTACAGCTCATCCTCGAGAAACGGGGAACGATGGACCACACGGAATCGCTCGATACGCGGCGCGTCATGCTGCATTGCGAGCTACCGCTAAACGAAATCCTGGTCGATTTTAATGATAAAATTAAGAGCGTTACGCGCGGCTACGGCTCGATGGATTACGAGCATGCCGGTTACCGGGCGGCAAAGCTGGTGAAACTCGACCTGCTCGTGAACGGAGAACCGGTAGACGCGTTTTCGATGATCGTGCATCGCGATCGGGCTGATGCGCGCGGACGCCAACTCGCCGCGAAACTGAAGGAAGTAATCCCGCGGCAGCTATATCAGGTGGCGATTCAGGCCGCGATCGGGGGAAAGATCATCGCGCGCGAAAGCGTTTCTGCATTGCGCAAAAATGTGACCGCTAAATGCTATGGCGGGGATATCACCCGCAAGCGCAAGTTGCTCGAGAAACAAAAAGAAGGGAAAAAGCGTATGAAAAGCATCGGTAAAATCAACATTCCTCAGGAAGCTTTCATTCAGGTGCTGAAGACGCAGTAACTCGCCGTTCCCATGTTTACATCCCGCCAGGTCAAACACAGCAAGCTGCTCCTGCGGCATGCGCAGAAGTATCTTCGCTACAACTCCGACCGGCTCAGCGACGCGCAGCAGAGGGAAATCGGCGCGGGCATGGAAAACCTGAAAGCTGCCTTTCAAACGCGCGATCGGAAACGGATCGAGGCCGAGGCGGACAGTCTCGACCATAAGATGCACAAGCTGACGCCAATGACGTGGGAATCTCACTGGCGGGAGAATTGCGAAGTCATCCTGGTGGCGATCGTGGTGGCGGTGGGAATTCGCTCGTATTTTCTGCAGCCGTTCAAAATTCCGACCGGATCGATGCAGCCAACGCTAAACGGCATCATCGGTCATCCGACCGCCGCGCCTGCTCCAAATCTTTTGCGGCAAGTAGCGGAATTCTTCGTTCTCGGCCGCAACTACATCAACGTCGTCTCAGCCGAGGACGATCGCGTCGAACAGGTCGTGCCGAAGAAGTTCGCTTTTTTCTTCACGCTCTCGCGCCTCGTTTGCGAGAAGCAGAGTTTCCTCGTCTACGCGCCGCCGGAAACATTGCGGCAGGATTTTAAAGTGCTGCTGGGCAATCGCTACAAGCGTGGCGACGTCATCGCGCGCGGTGCGGTGGACACGGGCGATCAGGTGTTCGTGGACAAGTGCAGCTATAATTTTGTGAAACCGCATCGCGGCGACGTTTTCGTGTTTCGGACCGAGCACATCTTCGGCATCCCAGAGGATCCGGAGACGGGCGCGCCCTTTTTCATCAAGCGCCTCGCCGGCACGCCTGGAGACACGCTTCGGATTGAACCGCCGCTGCTCTACATCAATGGCGAACTGGCCGAAGGATTCGGATTTCGCCGCGTCATGGCCGCGAAGTTTCCTTACCGCGGCTATGCGCCGGGTCGCGACTACCTGGCCGAAGCCGATAAGACTTACCAGGTCCCCGAGCACAATTATTTTGCCATGGGCGACAACAGCTACAACAGCTACGACAGCCGCTGGTGGGGACCCGTCCCGGAAGAGAATCTCGTCGGCCGCGGCCTTTTTGTTTACTGGCCTTTCAACAGGCACTGGGGCTTGATTCGTTAGGCCACCGCCCACATGGTCTCGACCGCTGCGCGGATTTATCCGCTGCTGGGACTTCTCGGCGGATACGCGGTCGTGATGCTTTCCAATCCGATCCGGCTCGCGTTGCGTGACGGGTTTCGCTGCATCCTGCGCTTCAAGCGCGTTTGGCTGACGTTTGCGTTATTCGGCTTCGCCTACTTCGTTTTTCAATTCGCCACGTTCACGCCGTTGCAGCGTTCGGCCGATCTCGATTTCACGCAGTTTTCCTCGATCGGAAGCTGGCAGTGGCCGCGCCTCGCGGATGTCTGGAGAGAGACGCCGCTGCCTGCGGTCGAAGCCGTCGCCGGTCTTTTTGATTGCGCGACGACAACGTATCCGCTCTCGATCGTGGCCGCCGTTCTCCTGGTCGTGAACTGGAAAGGGCTGCACGGCAACCTGCTAAAGGCGCTCCGGAAGCGCTACCGCCTCTGGAGTTATCTCATTTACCTCGTGGTGCTGCTGAGCGCGTTCGCAGCACTCCTGAAACCGGTCATTTTCTGGCGTCTGCCCGCATGGCGTGGGGCTCTCCCAGAGGCGGGTGTGCTGCAAATCTCGGCGACGGTCGACACTGTGGCGTTCATTTTCGAGTATCTCTTCGGCGTCTACATCCAGGTTTATCTGACCACTGTCTGCCTCGCGTGGGTCAAAGGTCTCAGCTTCACCGAAGAAGGACTTTTTCAATTCGCGGTCCGCCGTTTCAGTTACGTGCTCAAGTGGGCGGGTGTTGTGGTCGTGGTGAGCACCTGTCTCGTCCGCGCACCGTTGCTGATCGCTTATTTTCGCGAAGTCCCGGATGTGCTCGATTACCTCCCGCTGGAACGGGCGCTCATGAGCGGGCTGATCATTCTCTTCAGCTCCGTGCAAATTTCGCTTGCGTTGCACAACGAAAGCTTGCGATCGGCGCTCCATGCCAACGCCGAATTCCTACGTCAAAACGCGACGCGATTTGGATGGTTTCTCCTGCTTTGCGCACTCCACTTCTGGGCCCTGATCGCGTGTGACGCAATCGTCCGCGGAGCCGTGGCCGATCGCGTGGCGGCCTTGATCGGCTGGAGAATTATTTTTGTTTGTCTGCGCGGCCTGCTGACCGGCTGGTTACTGGCCTCGTGGGTCTCTCTCTTTCGGCAATGCGAGACGGGGCGAGTGACGCAGGAAAGCTGGATTAAATATTGAGCCGGATGGACGCGGCCAAAATCACCCGGCGCAGCCAGTCAAACCTGACGCTCGCGTTTGTCTCGTTAGGGCGGGAACGAAGAGGAGCCATCACCGTCTTCTATGCGTTTTGCCGGCTGATTGATGACATCGTCGACGAGCCGGGTGCGCCGGCAGACGAGAAGCGCCGCCGCTTATCGCAATGGCGAACCTGGGTGCGCGGGCCGACGCCGAACGAACCGGATCTCGCGGCCGAACTACGGCGTGTCATGCAAAAATACGCTGTCACCCCGCCGATGCTCGAGGAAATCATCGCGGGAGTGGAGATGGATTTGAGCGTCTCGCGCTATGACACGTGGGAAGAGCTGCGGGTCTATTGCTATCGCGTCGCCAGCGCGGTGGGCCTGGTCAGCATCGAAATCTTTGGTTACCGGAATGAGCAATGCCGCGCCTACGCGGTCGAGCTTGGACTGGCTCTCCAGGTCACCAACATCATTCGCGACGTCGTGAAAGATTTGTGCAACGGAAGGATTTATCTGCCGCGCGAAGATCTGGATGCGTTCGGATACACCGAAGCAGATTTGCAGCGGCACGTTGGTGACGAACGCTTTCTGCATTTGATGTCATTCGAAGCGGCTCGAGCATGGCGCTTTTTCGACCGGGCGGCAGAGCTGCTGCCGCGCGAAGATCGCCGCTCCATGATCGCCGCGGAAATCATGCGCTCGGTTTACTCCGCGTTGCTGCGCCGCATGGAAGCCGATCGATTTCGTGT